>JBLHJZ010000223.1:0-7449 GCA_047619515.1 Saprospiraceae bacterium
ACGGTACTATCGTTTGTGATAATAAATTTGCTGCGATCATGTTAGTGTAATTTCCTCTCTATTGAAAAACTAAAAAAGTAGTAAGGCAATCTAGTAGTCAATGACACCAGTTTCTTGACTTCTTGATGACTTGGCACTCATCTCCTTTTTACAACCTTCACACATAATGCCAAAAAAAGAATATATAGCCATAATTTCAGTAAAGGTAATTGAAGTCAGGGATTTTTCAC
Organism: Saprospiraceae bacterium; assembly: GCA_047619515.1. GTDB lineage: Bacteria > Bacteroidota > Bacteroidia > Chitinophagales > Saprospiraceae > JAHDHW01. Next base: position 231 of record JBLHJZ010000223.1, read on the forward strand.
TCTAAACATTAATTCTTCTTTATAAGTTGCTGCAATTGGTAGTTTTGTTTCTTCAACTTGTACCTGATTGCCTTCAATAAAGCGGATAGCAGAAAGTGCAATAATGTAAGATCTGTGGATTTTCTGGAAATGATTCTTTGGGAGTTCTGCTTCTACATTTGCGAGCCTTTCTTTTGTTACCAGCATCTTATCTTTTGTAAAAATCTTGACATAATCTCCGTAAGCTTGCAAATAAAGAATATCCTGAAAATCGACTTTATACAACTTCTTATCTGCTTTGATAAATAGATAACTTTGTACCATCGAAGGCTGCTTATTCTCCATTTTTGCTTCTACCCGGTTGATAGCTTTGAGAAACCTTTCGAAAGAGAAGGGTTTTAACAAATAGTCCAGCGCTTCCAGTTCAAAGCCCTCGATGGCATATTCAGGATAGGCAGTGATAAAAATAACTATCGGTGGATTTTTTAGCGTTTTATAAAAACTAATCCCGGAAAGCTTAGGCAGGTTAATATCCAAAAAAATCAAATCCACTTCTTTATTCCGCAATACCTCCATTGCTTCGAAGGCATGCTTACAACTAGCCACCAAGTCCAAATGCGGAAGGTTTGCCAGGTATTTTTCAATTACCCTGACGGAAAGCGGTTCATCATCGATGATCATACATCGGATATTCATCGGATAGGTATTTTCAGCGCTACGTAATAGCTTTTTTCGGCACTTTTTATTTTCAAGTCATATTGATTCCCATACAAAAGGTCTAATCTTTTGGTCACATTTTCCAAGCCTACGCCACCCGGATATTTTATTCCGGGTATTTTATCCACTTTGCCTTTATTATTTTCTATTTTAAAAACCAATTTCTCTTCTTCTATTATTAAAACAATATTAATAAACACTTTCTCAATATCTCCTTTTATACCATGTTTAAAAGCATTTTCTACAAAAGAAATAAAAATCAATGGCGCTACTTTTTGTTTGCTGACTAATCCTCGTATTTCTAAATTAATCGCGGTGTGATGATCTGTCCTTAATTTTTGTAAATCGAGGTAATTGTCTAAATATTCCAATTCCTTTTCCAATAATACAAAATTCTCGTTACTTTCATAGAGCATATAGCGCATCCCGGAGGCTAATTTCAAAAGCAGTTCCGGTACTTTGGGGTCATTATCCAAGGAGAGTGCGTACATACTATTCAGACTATTAAAAAGAAAATGTGGGTTAATTTGGGATTTTAGAGCGCTGAGTTCAGCATCCAGTTTTTCCTTTTCGAGCCGGTTTATTTTTTCCTTTTGTTCTGTTAGTTCAAACCAACCTTTAGCCAATTTCATTAAAGTCGTAGCTGCTAAAAAAATACTTATAAAATTAACCAGGTCTTTGATTTCATAATAGGAAATGAAATAGTAGCGGGAGAATAACCAGTCACTCAAGTACTCGAAAGTCAGCAGATTGAGAAAAACCCCAAGCGCAATGACAAAAGCCAAAGAGGTCATATACCAAAGCCACTTTGACCTTTGTAAAAAATGAGGAATCAGAATTCGCAAATTTAGATAAACCACCACAACGATACTGATCAAAAATAGCAACGTGTAAATAATATTCAGTGGCAAAAAAATCCCCCCGTATTCTTTTGCAAAAAAGCCGGCGAGTGCCACAAAAGCGAAACTCCAAAAAGCCAGGTGTTGGAACACCCGGCTTTTGATTAATTGATATACTTGTGATTCGTTTGGCATTTTTATCTGACTTGAATCATGTTGATCGAATCGTCTGGATTTATTGCTTCATCAAAACCATAGGATCTGGAAAAGCTTTTTCATCCTCCGCGTACTTCAAAATAAATTTCTGTAATTCCTCTGACTCTGCAGTCAATATATACGCGCCGTCAATTTTCTCATGCTTAATTCTTATTCGATTTTGCTCCAAGAGATCTTCTATAAATTCTCCGTCAAAAAATGAGATAGACATCAAATTTCCCTTAAAATTAACTTTCGCAAAGGTGTTGACCGGAAAATAGTGCAGTTCTTCTAATTCATTAAACTTCGATTCTCTAAGCTCAGGATATATTTTTTTCTCTTCTTCTGTTGGATTCCGTGGGTAAAAATTAAAAAAGTAATATTCCTCCAATTGTACCAGATGTGCATCGAACGTTCCTGCCTGGCCATTGCCATCAATAAAGATAAGGCTATAACTCTTATCTTTATTGGCTATAAATTTCCAAACAGGCAGGAATTCTTCCTTTACCCTTATTGTTCCTGATATAATTCCACTATCCAGAAGAGATATACTTTTTCCCACTTCTTTATCTATCCATTCTCCGGGAATTTCTTTCTTCATCACTAATTTGTCAGTGGTATACAAAGGGTATAAAGAAGGGATACATCCCTGGAATAAAACTAAGACTACTGCGAGGAATAAAACAACATTTTTGGTTTTCATATTCTGAAATTTTGGTGAATAAATTTAGACCAAAAGTATTCGTAATATTGAATGGCAACAAAAAATGTCGGTGAAATAGGGGTTTTTGCAGGTGAATTGGGGGGTTAATCTAATAATTTTCTTTTCTGTGCATCAAACTCCTCATTAGTGAGCAGTCCTCTTTCGCGAAGCTCTCCCAGCCGTTTGATCTGATCCAGGAGGACACTGTTTTTGCTTAAAAGGTCTTCTGTGGGTTCCGGGTTTGAATCCTTAACGGCTTCTTCAATTATCGGAGGCGAAGGTGCTTGAGGCGGTGGTGGGACGTTGAGACGATAACCGTTTTTTTTGAAAATATCGAACTCATCCTGAATCCGCAGGTAAGCAAGCGCATCATGTTCCTGAATTTTTTTAAAATCTACAAAGCCATACTCAACAGCCTTACCCAAATGAAAAAATGCATTCTCTTTCTCTTCACTCAATGAATAGGTACAAGCCAGGTTGAAATGCACCGCTACATCTGTAGGTTGGACCGCAAGTGCTTTTTTAAAATCTTCGATTGCACCATCATAATCAAATTCCTTGTACTTTTCAATACCAGACATTTTAAAAGGATTATTTCTTCTATTGGCTGCTGTCGGTGTCTCCGGTTGAGGATGGGGGCGACCTTGTCGTCGTTGCGGTTGCGGTTCCGGCCTTACGTTTTCTCTTCTTTCTATCCTGCGTTGGTGCCTTAAATCCCTTTGTTCTACCCGATAATCCCTTCTTTCCGCTCTTGTATCCGCTCTTGTAAAATCTGTATCTTGTCTCTTGTGATCCGGATAGAGTCGACGATTATATTTCATGTCAAAATCGTCTTGACCCATAGAAAGGAAAATAATGGCGTCAATGAGTCCAATAATGGCGGGGATTCCGAGAACCCAGAAAAACATTAAATAAAGTATACCTAATCCTTTCTGACCAAGGTAAAAACGATGTACACCGAAGATACCAAAAAAGAAAGCCAATATCGCTGCTATATTCTTATCTTTCATGTAAATACTATCGTAATAATTTTTCTTTCTGAATTAAAAACTCTTCTTGTGTCAATATCCCACGGTCTTTGAGTTCTGAAAGTTTTCTAAGCCGTTCGAGCAGCAAAGGGTCAACAGATTCATCATCCTGAGGAATATCCATCTTGGCAGTAAGCCTAAAACCATTCTGCTCAAATGTATCGAAATCATTCTGAATCCGAATATACGCAAAAGCATCGTGTGATTTTAGTTTTTCAAAATCTTTATACCCCAGACTGACTGCACGGTCCAGATGCTTGAATGCCAAATCTTTCTGCTCTGTCAGGGAATAAGCACAAGCAATATTGAAATGTGTAGGAATATCATTCGAATCAATTTCAATTGCTTTTTTAAAATCCTCTATAGCACCTTCATAGTCAAAGTCCTTGTATTTCTCTACGCCGCTATTTTTAAAAGGATTTTGCTTTGGCCTGGGCTTGGATTGCTGGCGAGGCTTTGGAGGAGGGTTGGGACTTCTTCTTTGCTCATACTCCCGCCTAGGCGCTTGCCGTGGTTGCTCTCTTCTTCTTTGATAAGGATCATAGCCACGCCCGGTACCTCCAGGTTGATTATCTTGTGGATTCCTATTATTCTTATTCTGATTCGCCTTAAATATGACATACAAAATAATAGCAGGGATAATAAAACTCATTTTAAAACCAACCACAAAAAATAGCGCCGCAACAATCAAAAAGATTGGAAAAGGGTTTTTCATTACTTACTGATAATATGAGTTGTAAAATTAATAAAACACAATATCCTGAATATTTTAACAATATTCAAAAGTAGGTAACTTTTGTTCTACGTAGCAGGATGGAAAATAGACGAATACCAGCTGTGAGTGGTGAGAAAGTGAGCGGTGGGATTTTGAGCAGTTTTATCGGAGGGAAAACTCACCCCTCACTAATCACTCCTCACCCCCTGAATAAATACGAAAGGAGACTGCCCTGAGCAACAGCACTCCCTTCATGGTTTTGAGATAGTCGGATTTCGGGATGACCCTCTTTCAATTCAAAAGCGGTTTTGGTTATGCGCGCCTCCGGTTTTGGGTAGACCTTAAATCGGTTTTTGAGAGGGGGGTAAAACAGTATTTCCAAAATCATCAACATGGTCGCCTTCTCATGGATACGTTTGTTGAAAAAAGTAGATTGTTTCCCAGGGACTTGTCCTCGTGGGAGGTTTTTTCCGAACTTTAAACATAAACCCCTTTTCCTGCGTAGATATTACTTAGCCTTTTGTTAAAGACAGGGGAACTGGCGTTAAAGAATGTTAACAGCTGTAGTCTCTGATTTTATAAAACCTGTAGTTACGAACCAAGCTATTGATTCATTTTAGCTATGAAGCCATTATATCAAAAGGTCTAAGCTTTATAGATTGCTACGATTAATAAAGCCATAATATCATGACACCAATCCTTTATAACCTATTTATCCTGAAGAATTAGTGCTGGCAATCGCGAGATTGTAAAAAAAGGAAGCCACAAAGAAATAGTAAGCACCCAAGCAACTTGGATTTATTTTGCATAAATTTGCGCCGCGTAAGAACATATTTTTAAAAAGAATAAAACCATAATTTAATGAAAAAAGATTTTCTTAAAAAACTAGGCCTCAAGCAAAAAAACAATGGCACCAGTACGGGCTTAAAATCTACTGCCTCTTCCAAAGAATATATAGCCTCCTATTCTCCGGTCGATGGAGAATTTATCGGTAGCGTAAGTGTCACTTCAAAGAAAGAATACGAACAAGTCATCAAAACGACCCAAAACGCTTTTGTAAAATGGCGGACAATTCCTGCGCCACAACGTGGGGAGGTAGTACGCCAATACGGGGAGGAACTTCGAAAGCATAAAGATTCTTTAGGTCGTTTGGTTTCTTACGAGATGGGGAAAAGTCTTCAGGAAGGATTTGGAGAAGTACAGGAAATGATCGACATCTGCGACTTCGCTGTTGGTTTGTCAAGACAGCTTTACGGATTGACAATGCATTCCGAGCGGCCTAATCATAGAATGTATGAACAATGGCATCCGCTTGGAACCATCGGCATCATTTCCGCTTTCAATTTTCCAGTAGCGGTATGGGCCTGGAACGCAATGATCGCAATGGTTTGCGGAGATGTTTATGTTTGGAAAGGGTCTGAAAAAACACCCCTGTGTAGCGTAGCTTGCCAAAATATTTTCCAGAAAGTATTAAAAGCCAACAAAGTTCCGGAAGGGGTTTCTTGTGTCGTCAACGGCGATTACAAAGTAGGAGAGTATATGACCACGGATTCTCGCCTACCCTTGATTTCTGCTACCGGAAGTACGCGGATGGGTAAAATCGTATCGGCAACTGTCGGTGGAAGACTTGGTAGAAGTCTCCTTGAATTAGGGGGAAATAATGCAATCATTGTTACTGAAAATGCAGATTTAAACCTCGTGGTTACCGGAGCAGTTTTCGGAGCCGTAGGTACCTGTGGCCAGCGATGTACGAGCACTCGTCGATTAATCATTCATGAGAGTGTATACGACCAGGTGAAACAATCTTTAGCTAAAGCGTACAAACAACTAAGCATCGGAAGTCCGTTAAACCCTAAAGTTCATGTCGGCCCGCTTATCGACAAAGATGCGGTGAACAACTACCTTAATTCCGTCGGAGAAATAAAAAAAGAAGGCGGGAAATTTGTGGTCGCCGGTGGTGTCCTGGAAGGCAAAAAATATGAAAGCGGCTGTTATGTAAAACCATGTATCGCCGAGGTGGAAAACACATACGAGATCGTTCAACACGAAACGTTTGCTCCGATTTTATATCTGATCAAATATAAAGACTTGCCGGAAGCGATCGCTATGCAGAATGATGTTCCCCAGGGGTTATCTTCCGCTATCATGACAAATAGCTTAAGAGACGCAGAGCTTTTCCTTTCTGCATGGGGCTCTGATTGCGGTATTGCGAATGTAAATATTGGTACAAGTGGTGCAGAAATCGGTGGTGCTTTCGGAGGAGAAAAAGAAACCGGTGGTGGAAGAGAAAGTGGTTCTGATGCCTGGAAAGCTTATATGCGTCGCCAGACCAATACGATTAATTATAGCAAGGATTTACCTTTAGCACAGGGGATTAAATTTGATATATAGATTTTACCAGGAGTGAGAGGGTGAGGAGTGATCAGGTGGAAATTCTTGGGCAAATTTCGTAGCAGGGACGCTGTTGAATAAATGGCCTCCCTGCTTCCCATAAGGCAACTATTTTTTTAAAGGATAGCCAAAACAATTACTTTCGGACAAGGAAAGCACCATCACTTATTAGCTTCAATGACTTGCTTAAGTCTGCGCAAATCCGCCTGTTGTTGCTTTTTCATTTGCCCTTTCATAAACAAAGAGAATAAATTGAAGATCGCTGGCTTTAGTTTTACCTGCGCTTCGGTTATGATTTTTGTGCCACTGCCCTGATCCAGAAATCTGAGTGCTAAGACGGTGTCCATGTTTTTATGTGTCAGCCGGCTTTTAAATAATTTATCTGCAATGATTTCGATTACCTCTTCATGGACTTCAAGTATACCGGCGCTGTCCTTATAGATATGTGTAGCAATACTTCTCTCTCCCCGATTTCGACCTTTGATTGATCTAAATGTTTGAAACCCATCGACCCAGCGGCTTAGGTTTTTAGAGCTTGTGGTAAAGCGAAAAACTTCTTTAACTGACCTGTTGATGATTATTTCTGAACGAAATTCCATGAATAACTTAGCTTTTATCAGCAATTATTTTTGAGCTTTTTATAGGGAATAGA
>JBLHJZ010000224.1:0-7439 GCA_047619515.1 Saprospiraceae bacterium
GGGCGTAGCCCGACCACATGGGCGTAGCCCGACCACATGGGCGTAGCCCGACCACATGGGCGTAGCCCGACCACATGGGCGTAGCCCGACCACATGGGCGTAGCCCGACCACATGGGCGTAGCCCGACCACATGGGCGTAGCCCGATCACATGGGCGTAGCCCAATCACATGGGCGTAGCCCAATCACATGGGCGTAGCCCAATCACATGGGCGTAGCCCAATCACATGGGCGTAGCCCAATCACAATCGAAGCGATCTTTAATTCAAGTAGTTCAAGTCAATTTTGTGTGCCATGACCCGTACAGCTTTAACGTTAGGATATAATTTTTATAAATCTTCAGGCAACCAATTTATTTTTCAATGCACCATTACTACACCGAGGTTTAGTAATGGCTTTTAAAAATTAAAATAATATTGGAAAGGTATTAAACTTATCTAAAAAAGCCCGGTCAAATTTACCGTTATCCTATTTTATCATTTTTTTTAAAAAAACCATAAATCATGAAACTTAAGTTTAAAATTTTTCTTCTTTCCTTCCTATCGCTATTTCTTTTTTTCAATACTATAAATGCTGAGAACACAGCAGACAGTACCGGATTTGCCGGTGATAATTTCAGTCTTGAAGGTGCGCTAAGCCTTTTCGAAGAAGCCAAGTCACTGGAAGATTTTGAAAAAGCCCTTAATTCAAAAGAGAATAATGTCAATAATCTTGATTTGAACGAAGATGGTGAGATTGACTATATCCGGGTGATTGACCACATGGATGAGGATGTACATGCAATAGTCTTGCAAGCGCCGATTAGCGCTGACGAGTCTCAGGATATTGCAGTCATTGAAATTGAAAAAACAGGAAAAGACGAGGCCACCCTCCAAATCATTGGAGATGAAGATGTCTATGGCGAACAAAAGATTGTCGAGCCTTTTGAGGTGAAAGAGGAACAGATCGGCAAAGGTCCTTCCGCTGACTTAAAAGTGACCAGAGTGGTATTTAATGTTTGGCTATGGCCATCGGTAAGATATGTATATAGTCCCCGGTACACCTTATATGTGTCGCCTTGGGGATGGAGAGCATACCCAAAATACTGGAAACCCTGGAGACCTCATCCCTGGAGATATCACCACAGTCATAGAGTACACCGGCCACATTTTCATGTAGTCCACACTCATCGGGTAGTAAGAGCGCATAAAGTTTACTCTCCCCAAAGAAGGAGTTCCACAACGGTTAGAACCAGAACAACTGTTGTCAGAAATAAAAACGGAAAAGTAGTGGGCGCCAAAAGAACAAAAACCAAAACAGTCAGAGGCAAGAATGGTAAAGTTAAAGCACAAAAGTCCACTACCAGGGCTGCAGGAAAAACTAAAAATGGAAAAGTAGCTGGTAAAAAGAAAACGACAACAGTAAAGAAATCCGGAAAAAAAGGTAAGGCAAAAGGCAAGAAAACAAAAAAAACTGTTCGAAAAAAGAGAGGGTAAGGGACAGGACTTAATTTTAAATATTAAAAAAGGGGAAAGAAGTTCAATCTTCTTTCCCCTTTTTTGATAACCAATGACCCTTCAAGTAATTAAAACGAATTCAAAACCTTCTTTATCTTATCAATCACGTCCGAAGATTTCAATCCACTAGAACCATTTTTTATAATATCCCTACCATTATCTTCATCACCATAATAAGTTTCATTAGTATTATCGTCAATTTTTAATTCAGAGCCATCGAGGCTTATCCCCGCAAAAATCCCACGGCTTCGGGAGTAAGAATAAATTTCTGCTTTAAAATCCAGATCGGTATTCGCCGAAGCTGATCTGCCTTTTGGTCCTGCAGCAATAGCTACATCTCCTCCCAGGGTAAATTTACCTTTACCTGTCGTCAGCCTCTTTAGCGTTTTCTACTTTTAAAAATTAAAAATAGATCAGAAGAAGTATAACCGATCTGAAAGCCTAAACTACCGCCTGTCAATTTGATAAATGCCGGGTCACTCCAGGTACCGTCCACCGGTCTGAGTGACCCTGACACCCCAAGCCCTTTGGCTTCTCCGGAAAGTAGCACGACCTATTTTGTTACCCTACAAGATCAATACGGTTGTACATTTAATGACGGGCAATGGTATAGAAGAAATGCACCTGGTCATTTATAATCGATGGGGACAAAAGATGTTCGAATCTTTTGATCAAAGTTATGGTTGGGATGGTACCTTTAAAGGAAAACAACTACCGCCGGATGCTTATGGTTTTTACCTAACTGCACGATGCATTGGTGGAAATGATTATTATAAAAAAGGAAATATTACCCTACTTAAATAGGTGGTCTTCATCCGTACGATATAGCAATCGCAAGAAGAGCTTAGCTCACAAAAGGTAATCGCTTCGCATGTGAGGAAATTGGTCTTCTTCTTTGTCTGGACGAGTGAGTTCATGTTTTTTGATGACGTTGTTGAAATAATCATCAATGGAACAGCAACCTACCAGGCCGATTTGCTCATGACCATTCATATTCAATTGATAAACATAAAAACAAGCAGTCTCATCTTGAGTCATTATGCCTTTGCTGATGAATTTGTCAAAGTTTTCTTTCCCTTTTTTATAAATTTCAGGGGCATAATGATCGAAGTTTCCTGAAAAATAAATTTCGGGTTTGATGATATGATAAAATGAAATTGGGTTGCCCTGAGATTCGGATTTTGCTTCCATTTCATTTAAAACATCATAAGGTTTGCTTGCAACGGCTTTGACGGTTTCTTTAATTGGACGATACGCTTTGAAAGGAACAAATATGGACATGGAATTTTTAGTTTGATTTAAATAGGTTTTTAAAAACGCAAATTTAAAGTTTAATGCTCTTCTGCCAAAATAAAGCAGGTGATTGTTAGGGAAATATAGTTGACATAACGCTGTATTTTGCTGAAAACAAGGAGATTGTAAAAATAACATTAAAAATTATCTTACTTTTGATTGACATCGGATTAATTACTCATCTTATAAATTAAAAAAATGAAAAATCTCAATCTTATTACTTGTTTGGCAGTTACATTGCTTTTTTTCTTTTCCTGTACAACTCCGCCCGTAGAACCTATCGTTGACATGGACAGTGTGAAAACAGAAATCACTGCAATGGAAGCGGCTTTTACCACGGCGTCTAATGCCAAAGATGTTGACGCACTTATGGCTTATTATGCCGACGATGCCCATAGTATGGCGCCTAATAAACCAACATTAATTGGTAAAGATGCGATCAAAGCAGATGCGGTTGCAGATATGACTAAAGATACAATTGCTACCTCTTCAACTATGGCAGTTACAGATCTTTGGGCAGCTGGTAATATGGCGGTTGAAACAGGTACATGGACAGTGACTGATAAAGGTGGAAAGGTTGTAAATAAAGGAAAATATATGTCTCTTTTTGAAAACCGTGATGGAAAATATGTTTGCATCCGTGATATCTGGAATACAGACATGCCTAAAAAAGAAGCTCCAATGGCTGAGGCAGTATCGGAAGATATGGAGGAATAAAACACAAAAGAGCGTTCGAAAAAGGAGAAGGCATTAAGCGCTTAATTTTAAATATTAAAAAAGGGGAAAGAAGTTCAATCTTCTTTCCCCTTTTTTGATAACCAATGACCCTTCAAGTAATTAAAACGAATTCAAAACCTTCTTTATCTTATCAATCACGTCCGAAGATTTCAATCCACTAGAACCATTTTTTATAATATCCCTACCATTATCTTCATCACCATAATAAGTTTCATTAGCATTATCGTCAATTTTTAATTCAGAGCCATCGAGGCTTATCCCGGCAAAAATCCCACGGCTTCGGGAGTAAGAATAAATCTCTGCTTTAAAATCCAGATCGGTATTCGCCGAAGCTGATCTGCCTTTTGGTCCTGCAGCAATAGCTACATCTCCTCCCAGGGTAAATTTACCTTTACCTGTCGTCAGCCTCTTTAGCGTTTTTCTACTTTTAAAAATTAAAAAGAGATCAGAAGAAGTATAACCGATCTGAAAGCCTAAACTACCGCCTGTCAATTTGATAAATGCCGGGTCACTCCAGGTACCGTCCTCGTTTTTAATTATCGCAATGCCTTTTCCAAATTTGCCGCCTACTACAAATCCTCCTTTCCTTAGCTTTGGTATAATGACTACGGCTTCTGCCATTTCCAATAATTCGGAAGGGATTTCCTGCTCACCATCTAAAGGAAGATTTTGCAAATCCTTGAGTACCTCTAAAGTGTTTTCCAACTTATCAATTTCTTTCTCCTGCGCAGAAAGATTCCCGATGGAAAATAGTCCGAATGCTAAAACTAATATCAGATATTTCATAATTTATTTTTTAGAAATTAATAACAGAATACTAAACTAATATGTTGCTTTGTACAACATGTTTTTAGTATGATGTAAAAACCACTGGGTACCCCTATTCCTTTTCTCGATTCATAAGGCTAGAGATGTTACGAAAAATATTGAATATTGGACATCGATTATTGGATATTTTAGTAATATTCCTAATTCCTAATTCCTAATTCTCCCTAACCCCCCGAAACCCCGTATGCTCCAATCCGGTATCCGGGCTCGACTTCATCCGAGCAGCTACCCGATATCCCGAGCAATAACTTTCGTTGCAAAGAAAAGAACCTCCCCGCATGATTTTTTGGGTACTACCTAGTTGGAAAGGATCAAAACTACTTGTAGGTCCAGTCGGATTGTTGATCAATTTATTTTCTGCCTTGCAAGCATAATAATCCGAATGATACCAATCCGAACACCATTCCCAGACGTTGCCGGACATATCAAAGAGCCCATAAGCATTAGGCGGAAAGGAAGCCACCGGAGCTAATCTTTCAAAACCGTCGGTTACTTTATTTTCGACCGGAAATTCTCCTTGCCAGAAATTGGCTTTAATTGCGCCGATCGCAATATCTTCATTTCCCCAGGGAAAGAGTTTATTGTTTTCGGCTCCACGGGCAGCGTATTCCCATTCGGCCTCTGTCGGAAGACGTTTGCCAGCCCATTTGCAATAAGCCATTGCATCATACCAGGCCACCTGTACGACAGGGAAATCCTCATTATTACCGGAAGGACTAACAGGGCCCTGAGGTTGGCGCCAGTTGGCTCCTTTTTTAAACTGCCACCAGTCATTTACGGAATATTGGCTTTGGTTTTTGTTCTCAGGATAATGAAAAACGAGGGAAGAAGGCCGTAATAAATCCGGTGAAGGGGGAGGAGTACCTTTTGGCAGTTGTTTCATAATATCTTCGAGGTCGACTTCCCGCTCAGCGATGGTAATCCAGCCGGTAGCTTCCACAAATTTTCTAAACTGACCTGCCGTGACTTCCGTCTTATCCATCCAGAAGCCATCGACCAGGGTATTGTGTTTAGGGTATTCATCATCCCGGGGTTGATTGCCATAGGCAATGGGATCTAAGTTGACAGGAGCATCAGCACCCATCTGATATTCGCCAGCCGGAATCCAGACCATATTGGTGGTGTCATTCAAAGCCGCTGGACTAAGCTTAATGCTTTCAATTTCTTTTAAAATGTCATCATTAATATATGCCTTGGGATTATTGATGCCTGGGTTATAACACATTCCACGCTGAGCAGGAGGAATAACCGGTGTAGAAATTTGTTCTTTGGATTTTTCTTCAGTTTTTTTACAAAACGAAAAAGAGAATACCAAAGTCAATAATAAAATAAAGAAAGTATATTTGGTCATTTGTATTGAATTTTAGCTAGCGGTTATACATTATTCGGTTTTCGTAGCCGCTCTGCCGCTCAAAAACTTTTAGAATAAAGTCTAATGTACATGGAATTAATAAGTGTTTAGTTTAGGCGAAGTTATTTTTGAGCTAAACAAATCAATAAGAATAGGGAATAGCGCTTCTATGGCATTTTTTTTGGATAAAATGTAGTAATAAATCTTTGATTCCGATTCATTGAAGAATGATTTGAATCTAATGAAATCCTAATGTATCTCGCACAAAGTATAGCTAAATTTTTGTGTATCTCTTTGTTTTATTTATGGTCTCTGTGTCAAAACCCTTAAGGAGCCAGTCAAAGTAAAAAGTTCAAAAGAAAATCAAGATAACAAAAATGATTTATACCTTTGGCGAAAAAATATGAGGAATTGGAACCTATTAATGTATAGTCTTTTTATAATCCTAATTAGCTCCTGTATTAAAGTGGAAGAATACAATCCTTTTTTAAATTATCCGACTTATTCTAAAAATGATCTAGGTCTAAGTTATACGCCGCAAAAGTCAACCTTCAAAGTCTATGCGCCGGATGCTGATGCCGTTTATATGAATTTTTACGAAGACGGTGTCATTGAGGAATCCTATTTGGTTGATCAGATGACCCAGGGAGATAGTAGTGTTTGGGAGACAACCATCAAAGGAGATCTACTCGGCAAGTTTTATACTTTCCAGACTTTTAGAGGGCATGGCTGGCTGAAGGAAGTTCCGGATCCTTATGCAAAAGCAGTCGGAGTCAATGGTCTTAGAGCAATGGTGGTGGATCTTTCAAAAACAAATCCTGAAGGTTGGGAGAACGATCAGCGGCCTCCGCTAGCCAATCCCAATGATATTATTCTTTACGAACTCCATGTCAGGGATCTGACTATTCATAGTGGCAGTGCTTTTAAAAACCGGGGAAAATTTCTAGGCTTGACGGAATCAGGCGTGACGAATAGTCAGGGTTTAAGTGCCGGTCTGGATCATATCAAAGAGCTGGGCGTTACCCATGTTCATCTTTTACCCTCCTATGATTTCTTATCGCTGGATGAATCTAAGCCTGAGGATAATAAATATAACTGGGGCTATGACCCGCAAAATTATAATGTTCCGGAAGGAAGTTATAGTACTAATCCATTCGATGGCAATGTTCGAATCAGGGAGTTTAAAAAAATGGTTCAAACCTTCCATGAAAATGGTATCCGGGTAATTCTCGATGTGGTTTATAACCATACGGGGTCTTCAATGGAATCGAACTTTTACGCTTTGGTACCAGGCTATTATTACCGACTCAATGATAATGGGAGTTTGTCCAATGCCTCTGGCTGTGGCAATGAGACCGCTTCCGAGCGACCGATGATGCGAAAATTTATAATTGAAAGTGTAAAGTATTGGGCGGAGGAATACCATTTGGATGGCTTTCGTTTTGACCTCATGGGTATCCATGATATTGAAACCATGAACGAGATTAGTGCCGAGTTACATAAAATTGATCCTTCGATTTTTATCTATGGGGAAGGATGGACAGCTGGTCCTAGTCCCTTGGCTGAAAACCGGAGAGCGGTCAAAAAGAATACCAAGGAATTAAAGAATATCGCAGTTTTCAGTGATGATATGAGGGATGCTGTGAAAGGGCATGTATTTACACCTGATGCCAAAGCTTTTATCAGTGGATTGGATAGCCTGGAAGAATCCGTTAAATTCGGGATAGTAGCAGC
>JBLHJZ010000225.1:0-7439 GCA_047619515.1 Saprospiraceae bacterium
TAAGCTGGCTGCCTTCTTATAAAAAACAAGATTTTCGTGGAGACCTGATCGCTGGCCTTACCGTAGGGGTGATGCTCATACCGCAAGGCATGGCTTATGCTATGTTGGCCGGGCTTCCTCCGATTTATGGTCTGTATGCCGCTATTGTCCCCTTGATTTTATATGCCATATTTGGGACTTCCCGCCAGTTAGCTGTCGGACCTGTTGCTATGGTATCCTTGCTTATCCTCGCAGGAGTCGGTACCATTGCCACCTCAGGATCGGAGGAATATATTGCCTTGGCAATCATCTTGGCCTTTTTAGTGGGAGCGATACAGTTGGCTATGGGGGTATTTAGATTAGGCTTTTTGGTCAATTTTCTTTCTCATCCGGTTATCGCAGGTTTTACCTCCGCTGCTGCGCTGATTATTGGTTTTAGCCAGTTGAAACATTTGATGGGCATAGATATCCCCCGGAGTAATTATATACACGAAATCATAGCAAATGCAGCATCAAAAATAGTCCTAATCAATTTACCTACCTTTCTGGTAGGAGCCACCGCAATAGCCATTCTTGTTCTTGTAAAAAAGACAAAACTACCGGTGCCAGGGCCATTGTTAGTCGTGATTGGAAGTATATTAGCGGTCTGGGGATTAGGTCTTTACACCCAAGGCGTAAAAATAGTAGGTGTCGTTCCGGAGGGGCTTCCCTCGTTTTCGATGCCTGCCTTTGATTGGGAAAGTATAAAAAAACTATTCCCGATCGCCTTGACCATTGCCTTTATTGGATTTATGGAAAGCATAGCGGTTGCCAAAGCTATTCAGTCAAAGCATAAAAACTATAAAATTGTTCCAAATCAGGAATTGATTGCGCTCGGTATGGCCAATATTGGCGGTTCCTTTTTTCAGGCCTTCCCAACTACCGGAGGTTTTTCCAGAACTGCTGTCAATGATCAATCGGGTGCAAAAACGGGCCTGGCGTCAATCATAAGTGCGTTTCTGATAGCTTTGACCCTACTTTTTTTAACCCCCTTATTTTATTATCTCCCCAAAGCCATTCTTGCTTCCGTAATTATGGTGGCTGTTTTTGGTTTGATAAATTTCAAAGAAGCAAAACACCTCTGGCATACGGATCGGGGAGATTTTCTGATGATGTTGGTCACTTTTATAGCTACTTTATTTCTCGGTATCGAAGAAGGTATTTTAATCGGTGTCGTTCTTTCTTTGGGCTTGATTATTTTTAGAACCACTCAACCTCATGTAGCGGTTTTAGGAAAAATTCCAGGCAAACCGCATTATAAGAATATAGATCGTTTCAAGAATCTGGAAGTAAGGAAAGAAGTGCTCATTCTTCGGTTTGATGCTCGTTTATATTTTGCCAATGCGAATTATTTTAAAGAAATCTTTGAAAAAGAAATTGAAAATAAAGGGGAAGCGCTTGAAGTTGTCATTTTTGATGCAGATAGTATGAATGGTATTGACAGCTCTGGTGTCAGCGCACTCGAAGAGGTAATCAATGATTGTACACAGCGAAATCTCCGGTTTTTTATGGTTGGCATAAAAGGCCCGGTGAGGGATATTCTACACCGTTCCGGATTGGTTGAAAAAATTGGAAAAGATCACGTTTTCTTCCGCATTCAGAACGCTGTTGATTTTATTGATCAAAAACAGGCTTCCTCTTATAAAGATTATGCTTTGCAGACGAACGCTGAGGAATAATAGTGCAGGACATTTTATAAATTTACAGGTAAAGTGATTTTCATCACAAAGAAAGATATCGATTTTCTTTTTCTTTGTATTGACAAAAAAATTCAACTTAAAAAAATTATTTTAAAATGAAAGTAGAACAAATTTATACCGGTTGTCTGGCTCAGGGAGCTTACTATATTGAAAGTGATGGAGAAGCAGCGATTATTGATCCCTTAAGAGAGTCCGCACCCTATATTGAAAAGGCAAAAGAGAATGGCGTAAAAATCAAATATATTTTTGAAACTCATTTCCATGCTGACTTTGTATCCGGCCATCTGGATTTAGCCCGGAAGACTGGCGCTAAGATTGTCTATGGTCCTACCGCAGAGACTTCTTATAAAATGCATTTGGCAAAAGACGGGGAAGTTTTTAAGCTTGGCAAAGTGAGTTTCACTGTTTTGCATACCCCTGGGCATACCCCGGAAAGTACCACCTACCTTTTGAAAAACGAAGAAGGAAAAGAGTATGCGATCTTTTCAGGAGACACCTTATTTATTGGTGATGTAGGTCGTCCGGATTTAGCACAAAAGATGGGAAGTGTCACCAAAGAAGATCTGGCTGGCTGGCTTTATGATAGTCTGAGGACTAAGATTATGACTTTGCCTGATGACGTCATTGTATACCCGGCTCACGGTGCTGGTTCTGCCTGTGGAAAAAATATGAGTAGCGAAACCTGGGACACTTTGGGTCACCAAAAAGAAGTAAACTATGCCCTTAGAGCGAATATGACTAAAGCAGAGTTTATTAAAGAAGTTACGGATGGTCTGGCTGCTCCTCCTTCTTATTTTGCCAAAAATGTCAAGCTCAATAAGACAGGGTACGAGAGTATAGACGTGGTTATGAAACGTGGCGCCAAAGCACTTTCGCCAAGAGCGTTTGAGCTGGTAGCTAACGAAACCGGTGCTTTGATTTTAGATGTGCGCTCCAAAGAAGAGTTTGTCAAAGGATTTATTCCAAATTCTATATTCATCGGCTTGGACGGAAGCTTTGCTCCCTGGGTAGGTGCTCTCATTCCTGATTTGATGCAACCCATTTTGATCGTCGCCCCAAAAGGAAAAAATACGGAAACCGTCAAACGTCTTGCACGAGTAGGTTATGATAATGCGATTGGATATTTGAAAGGCGGTTTCGATGCTTGGGAAAAAGAGCGTAGAGAAATTGATACTATCGAAACGATTGATGCTAAAGCTTTTGGGAAATCTTACTCTAATAAAGCAAATGTCCTGGACGTAAGAAAGCCTGGAGAATTTTCTGGCGAGCATGTTGAAAATGCTCAAAATTTTCCGTTGGATTTTATCAACGAACACATGCATGAAATTTCTAAAAATAAAAAATACTTTTTGCATTGCCGTAGTGGTTATCGGTCTACAGTCGCTGCTTCTATTCTAAAATCCAGAGGTTTTGAAAAATTAGTCAATGTACAGGCAATGTACGAGGAAATTAGTGCCGCTAAGATTCCGACTACTGATTTTGTTTGTCCTTCGACCTTGAAATAATTGAAAGTCGGCAGTCAGCAGTAGGCCGTCTGATCCTGCTAAAAATTGAGCAGTCTTCTTAAATTTAGCAGAATCAGACTGTGAACTGCCGACTGAGGACTGCCAACTTATAGAAAAAAGAAGCCTTTTTATATCTTTACCTGAATGAGTCTAAAGTCCTTCTTTCCAATTGCTGAATCTTTTCCTGGTCGTACCAGCTCACACTGGCGACACGATATCATTGCCGGTATCACGGTAGCGGTGATGCTTGTACCCCAGGGAATGGCCTATGCTAGTTTGGCAGGAATGCCGCCTATTTACGGGCTTTATGGAGGACTGGTTCCTTTATTCTTATATGCGATTTTTGGTACTTCCAGACAAATGTCGATTGGTCCTGTTGCTATTTCAGCGCTATTAGTATTGGCTGGGGTAAGTCAATTGGCAGAACCATTAAGCCCTGAATATATCGCTTTGGTTATTATAACAGGCTTGTTGGTTGGGATAGTACAAGTATTGCTGGGTTTATTTCGCCTGGGCTTTCTCGTCAATTTTATTTCCCATCCGGTTATTGTAGGCTTCACTTCTGCTGCTGCTATTATTATTGCGATCAGCCAGTTAAAAGATTTACTGGGAATTTATATACCAAGATTTTCGCATTCTTATGAAACAATAGAATATACCTTTCTCCATATCGGAGAAGCAAATTGGGTTACCCTAATCATAGGCATCTTAAGCTTGATTACTATTTTATTATTAAAACGAATTAACCGTTCCATACCTGCGGCCTTGATTGTAGTAATCGCAGGGACATTGCTGGTTTATTTTATTGGAGAAAACACCTTGGGGATTGCTATTGTAAAAGAGGTACCCAAGGGATTACCTTCTTTTCAAATACCAGATTTGTCTTTTGAGCTAATCTCAAAATTGCTGCCTACCGTATTAGCCGTTACGATTATTTGTATAGTGGAAAGTATAGCCATTGCCAAAGTAATCCAAGCTAAACATGGCGACTATCAAATCCGTCCGAATCAGGAATTATTGGCTTTAGGGATTTCAAAAATGGTAGGCTCCTTTTTTCAGGCGCTTCCGACATCCGGTAGTTTTACAAGATCAGCCGTCAATAATGATTCGGGAGCGAATTCAGGTTTTGCTTCTATTTTTACGGCTATTATCATTGGACTGACTTTGATTTTTATAACTCCCTTATTTTACTTTTTACCTAGGACAATCCTGGCCGTTATCGTTTTATATTCGATTATAGGTCTCTTTGATCTGGTAGAAGCCAAACATTTATGGAAAAATTATCGTCAGGATTTTTTTATGATGCTTACTACTTTTGTGGTTACGATTACTTTCGGAATAGAAGAAGGAGTTTTAGCAGGAGTAGTCTTATCTATTGCGATGGTTTTATATAAAAGTTCAAGACCGCATATTGCTATCTTGGGAAAGCTTCCGAATTCTATCAGCTATAGAAATATTAGCCGTTTTGAATCTGTAGAACAGCCTGAAGATATTTTAATTCTCCGTTTTGATGATCAGATATATTATGGAAATGCTTCCTATTTTCAAGAGGCTATCCACCATTTGGTCTCTGCTACCGAAGGCAAAACCAAACTATTAATTTTGGATGCCAGTAGTATCCATGAGATTGACAGTACCGGATTGCATGCCTTAGAGCATATTTATAAATACTTAAAGAAAAATAATATTGCTTTTTACATTTCAGGAATGATTGGCCCAGTGCGGGATAAAGCCATTCAGTCGGGATTCATTGACCAACTGGGGAAGAAAACACAGTATCTTAATATTAATGATGCCGTCTCTTATTACCAACACCTTGATAAAGGAATAGAAAAAGAATGGTCTCCTGATGCGATTCAGACAAATATTGATTTGGAAGAATAAAATAACTAATATTAGAAAATAAGCAACTTCATTCCTATATTCATGCACGCTAATTTTATCCTTATAAAACCCAAATTTAATGAAATACGGATTTGTAATTGACAATAGAAAATGTATCGGTTGTCACGCTTGTACGACTGCCTGTAAATCCGAACATCAGGTTCCGGTAGGTGTCAATCGAACCTGGGTCAAGCAAGTAGAAAAGGGAGAATTTCCAAATACCCGTCGTTTGTTTTCCGTGATGCGATGTAATCATTGTACGGACGCTCCCTGTGTAGAAATCTGTCCTGTCGAAGCACTTTTTTTTAGAGATGATGGTATTGTTGATTTTGATAAAGACCGATGTATTGGCTGCAAATCCTGTATGCAAGCCTGCCCCTATGATGCCCTTTATATTGATCCGGAAACAAGCACTGCTGCCAAATGCAATTACTGTGCACACCGAGTCGATATTGGATTAGAACCGGCATGCGTAAATGTTTGTCCGGAGCATGCCATTATCTCTGGAGACATGGAAGATCCTAATTCTGAAATTGCCGAATTACTCTCCCGCCAACAAGTCAAAGTCCGGAAACCTGAGAAAGGCACCGTACCCAATTTGTTTTATATAGATGCAGATGACGCTTCCCTAAATCCAACAGCAACTGAAAAATCAGATTCCTATTTGCATAGTTCTCAGTCCTGGGGAGTAGGACATTATGCAAAGGAAGCGGAGAAGCTTGCCTTCTCAAACGGAGATCTTGTTCAGGCTTTATTAGAAGTCAGCAAACAGTCTGCTACTGCTGGTGAAATAACAGAAAGCGGCGCTGCGAAATCCATCGACCTTTTGATGGGCAAGCCCCGGAGAGCATACGATGTTGCAGATAAAGGCATTCTTTGGGGCTGGGAAGTTTCTGCTTATGTCTGGACGAAGGCAATTGCTGCCGGCGCATTTCTGGTCCCTTTCTTAGCCTGGGCATTTGGTTTTGCAGAAGTGAACCCTACCGCACAGTGGGCAGGCCTTGGAATCGGCTTATTATTTCTGACCCTGACCGGAATATTTTTAATCATGGATTTAGATCGACCTGATCGATTCCTCAACGTACTTTTCCGTCCTCAGTGGAACTCCTGGTTAGTAAAAGGAGGCTACTCGATTACCATTTATGGAGGCTTATTGACTTTCCTTGGCATTGCTACTTGGTTTGGCTGGAAAGGAATTGAAGCGCCGGTAATGTGGTTGACAGCGGTCATTGCAGTCATCGTGGCTATCTATACTGCCTTCCTTTTTGCTCAGGCAAAAGGTCGTGATTTTTGGCAAAGCCCTACCCTTTCGATTCATATGCTCGTGCATAGTTTTATGGCAGGTGCTGCAATCTTTGGGATACTTTCTCTTTTCGTAGAAAACGGGACGAACTGGTTACCCTTTTTAAGAAATGTAATGATCATCGGATTGGTGGTTAATCTCTTTACTATGATGATCGAACTAGTAACTACTCATCCAACAGAGGATGCAAAGCGCACTGTCGATATGATTGTAAAAGGGAGATATAAAAACAAATTCTGGTTCGGTGTATTAGCTTTTGGAAATATTATTCCTTTGCTTATTTTATTTTTTGGTGGCTCAGGAACAGTAATGCTGGCCACCGCAGGAACGATATTGCTAATTGGAATTTATATCACAGAAGACATCTGGGTGGAAGCACCACAACGCATTCCATTGAGTTAATTAGGTAATGTTTACTAAATTTCAAAAGTTTAGTAAACATAAGTCAGAATCAAATTCCTAAACCCTAAATCTAAAATAACGTGGCTCGCAATAAACCTTCACTAATAGAACGCATCGCTGAAAAAATCGGCTTAATCCAAAACCTGCATCAGGCAGAAGATATCCCATTGGAAAGCTTGACGGAACCCGGACAGTTGACTAAATTCCCGCCGCTAGACCAATGGGACGACTGGGTCGAATATGAAGCTAAAGACCATCCCCGAAAGGTAAAGAAGCATTACACCATCGTTCCGACGACTTGCTTTAATTGCGAAAGTGCCTGCGGCCTCACCGCCTATGTCGATAAAGAAACTAATGAGGTCAGGAAGTTTGAAGGCAACCCTTATCACCCTGGGAGTCGTGGTCGAAACTGCGCTAAAGGTCCGGCCACCATCAATCAAATTACCGATCCAGATCGAATTTTATACCCTTTAAAAAGAGTAGGAAAAAGAGGCGAAGGTAAATGGGAAAGAGTGAGTTGGGATGAAATACTCGATGATGTAGCCGGCCGGATGCGCAAGGCGATCAAAGAGAACCGAAACAACGAAATTGCTTATCATGTAGGACGTCCCGGACACGAGGGCTATG
>JBLHJZ010000226.1:0-7435 GCA_047619515.1 Saprospiraceae bacterium
AAAATCTATAGTAGCAAGGGCGAGGTTATTTTACAGGAAGATATGGAGCAGTTAAACGCCATTAATCAGACGGTTGATCTAAGCCAATATCCAAAAGGGGTATATCTTGTCCAGATCAGCTCCAGAGACTATGTAGAGACGGTGAAGTTGCTGATCAAGTAGGCTTTGGCTTTGAAAACCATGAAATCCGGGTCAATAAAGACCTTAGGAAAATCGCTGATAATATTTTGCATTTCTATTTGCATAGCGTTTTTCAAATATGTAACTTTGCAGCCGCAAAAATAAGATATGAAGGATTTAAAATTTAAGAATGAAGATTTATCGACATTCCTAAATTCATCAGCCTTAAATCTTAAATAGTGAAAGGTCCTATAGCTCAGTTGGTTAGAGCATCTGACTCATAATCAGAGGGTCCAAGGTTCAAATCCTTGTGGGACCACAAAGTATTCTATAACGATCTGTAAATCAATGATTTATAGATCGTTTTTATTTGAGGACACAAAATGGGGGACACTTTTCAAAAAAACTACTTTCAAAATTTACCGGAGCATTACTCTAGTTTTATCAATTTAAAGATAGGGATTTCTCAGAAAGATTGCTCGAAAAGGTTAGAGATTCTATCTTCATCCTTAGAAATTTTACTTTTGTTATACCCTGTTTCGATCTTGTTTTAGTGATTATGATTCTTTGATCAATGCATAACTTAGCACGACAAAGTGTAAATTCAATAATTATTGAATGGAATTTCTCAAGAGATAAATGGGTCGTATTCAGGAAATATTATTCTTAGTTATTCCTCTGACTTTAGTAGGCTTATCTATGATGTTTGGAGATGGTAAAAGTTAATGGTTTATTATTCAAGGTAAATCAGGTTTTTTAATAATAGTATGACTTGAAATAGAAAGTCAAAGCCGATTGTTACGAAACAATATAAAGCCTAGGAGCCTGGTTATTCAAATTTAAATCTACCTGGTCAATGAAGTTTACATACCGCATCCATTCTTCAAAAATTTGACGATACCTCGCAATTTCAAAAATTATCGTTGATGTTCAATCACTTTGTCTATTTGCAAAGCTTCCCGATACGTATCAGCGATTTCCATATGTGCATAATAGCTCAGAGTTGCCTCCGTACAGTATTGTAAAGCAAGGGTATATCGTTTGATAGTCTGTGATAAGCGATCCATATTACAGTAAATAAAGCCTAAGCCGTAATGAGGGCGCTAGAGATATTATTCTTCGGGCAGGCTTCGATAGTTTTTTTATTTGCAGTGATCGCCTTTTCATAATCTTCTAACTCGATAGTATTCAACCCAAGGTGAGAAAATATACTAAAGGTGAAATGGATTACATATAGGGGAAGTTATGTTTTAGAAAAGAACCAATAAATTATTGCACTGCAAATCGCAGCGATAAGTAAGGTTAGAATCCATGACCATATAATTTTTTTCACAACACCCACATTTGCTTTTTCAGTAACTGTTCTAATTCCAAAAATAGAGCCAACAGATACATGTGTAGTTGAAATTGGAATCCCAATTTTTGTAGCTAAAAACTCATCTATATAACCTAGTTAAGAACTTGTTTAAATAAACTTTTAAATTGACTAATGGAAATGGAAAAAATCTATCAAAACCCTGAAAAATTTCTTTAGGAATGATACAATTGCATAAAATTATTATAGGTTGAAAATTCTTAAAGCTTTCTTTCAAAGTCCCCAAATTTGGTTATTTTTTAATGAATTTTGCGTATCATTAAAGAACTTTTAAAAAATAGGATGCGTTCATTTTTCAAAACATACTATGTACTGTTGCTTCTTTGGCTAGTCAATCCCCTAACCGCACAAGAGAACTATATCAAATTTGACCGGATTACTACAGAAAATGGGCTGCCTCAGGAACATGTTTTTGCTGTTTTGGAAGATAGAAAAGGGTTCCTTTGGTTAGGTATGGAATCGGGATTGGCTCGCTATGACGGATATTCTTTTAAGACTTACAAAAATGATCTGGATGACTCTACAAGTATAAGCAGTAATATTATTCGAGCGATTTTTCAAGACCAACAAGGGTACATTTGGATTGGAACCGATGGGGGTGGGCTTTGTCGGTTTGATCCTGAAAATGAGCAGTTTAAAACTTTTAGAAATGAGCCGGATAATCCCAATAGTTTAAGCGGGAATCGGGTTTACAGCATAGCAGCCGATAAAAATGGAGCTATATGGGTGGCGACCTTGACAAGCGGTCTCAATCGGATAGTTTTTGAACAATCTGATAATTCCGGTTGTAGTTCAATTGCTTGTTTTACCCGTTTTAGGTATCGTCCCAATGACCCTGGTAGCTTAGCCGATGACAATATTTGGGCAATGATAGTTGATCGCAAAAACCGCCTTTGGGCGGGGACGGTTTCTGCGGGTTTGGATATGTTGGATTTGAATGAAGGTGTTGACGAGAATGCTATTTTTAAACATTTTCGAAATAAAGCAATTGACCCATTTAGCATCAGCAGCAATTCTGTCAAATCTATTTATGAAGATAGTAAAGGCATACTTTGGGTAGGGACTGAATTTAAAGGCTTAAATCGTTTTGATGATAAAAACGGAAAATTTGATTCCTGGCAATTTGACCGAAATGATCCGCAAAGCCTGAGCCTCAATCATGTTTCCTGTCTTTTGGAGGATAGAAGCGGTAATTTTTGGATAGGTACGAATGGGAGTGGCGTGAATATTTTTGACAGAAAAAAAGAAACTTTTATTCAATACAAAAATACTCCTGCTGATCCTTATAGTCTGAACGGCAACCTTGTCAATACGATACATCAAAGTCGCTCGGGCATTTTGTGGTTGGGAATGGCCAATAAAGGTTTGAATCGTATTGACCCTCAAAAACAACTCATCAAACATTTTTATCCCATCCCGGGACAATCGGGCAGTTTGAGCGGCAATTTGATTAAAGCCATTTATGAAGATAAAAAGGGAAAAATTTGGGTGGGTGCATATAGCCGTGGACTGAGTCATTTTAACTCGAATACGGGCAAATTCACTAATTATTTGCAGTCTGTGCAGGGCAGTAACATTGTCAAAAATAATGTAGAACGGATTTATGAAGACAGCAAGGGAAACCTGTGGATTGGGACAGACGGTGCGGGTCTTTTTCTTTTTGACCGAAAAAACAAAACCTTTTCTGAATTTAATGAAACCGCCACAGGGTCGAAACTTTCAGGAAAAGCTATCTGGACGATTTGCGAAGATTTGAAAGGCAATTTATGGATTGGAACAGCCGACGGAGGTTTGAATCAATTCAATTGGCAAACGCAGCAGTTCCGTCATTTTAGAAATGACTCCAACAACTCAAGTGGTATCAACAGCAACGATATTCGGGTAGTTTTTGAAGACCACCTTGGCATCCTTTGGATTGGCACTTATGGGGGAGGTCTGAACCGGTATAATCCGATTGATAAAACATTTATCCATTACACAACTGATCATAGAAAAGAAGGTGGCATCAGCAACGACATCATCACCGATATTTTTGAATCACCGGCTACCCGGCAACTCTGGATTGGCACTTTTGGCGGAGGATTGAATCGCTTTGACCGAGTGACGGAAACGTTCACCATTTATCGGGAAAAAGAGGGACTGTCAAATGACGTAGTGAAAAGTATAGAAGAAGACCCCAAAGGCAACCTATGGATTAGTACTTTAAAAGGCATTAGTAAATTCAACCCGGATTCAGAAACCTTTGTTAATTATACTACAAGCGATGGCTTGCAGGGGAATGGTTTTAATTTGGGGGCTTCCTGTTTAGCACAAAACGGTGCAATGTATTTTGGTGGAACAAATGGGATGAATCTGTTTTTACCAGACAAAATAAAAAAACGGTCTGATGAAAGTTTCCCTTGTTTAATAACCGACTTAATAATTTTCAATCGCTCTATTCAGCCCGGAGAGGGGGTTAGAAACAGGATTATTTTGGAAAAGGTTATTGACGAGACTAAAGCGATTTCCATTCCCTATTTTATTGATGATTTCGCCTTTGAATTTGCTGCCCTTGATTTTGCAGGGTCAGATAATATTAAATATGCCTATCAAATGGAAGGGGCAAATGGAGACTGGCATTATACCGATGCGAGCCGTCGGTATGCTTCTTTTTCTAACTTGTCTCCCGGCGATTATATTTTCAAAGTGAGGGCTTCTAATACCGAAGGGATTTGGAACGGACAGGTGACCCAATTAGCAGTGACCATACTACCTGCTCCGTGGAAAACAACATGGGCTTATATCTTGTATTTTCTATTACTCCTTTCTTTGATTTATCTTTTTAGAAAATATGAAATCGCCCGGTTTAAATTGAGAAATGAATTAAAATTAGAACGCTTGGAGCGTCAAAAAAATAAAGAGCTAAATAAAATGAAGCTGCGGTTTTTCACCAATATCTCTCACGAAATCCGTACCCCTCTTACTTTGATTTTAAGCCCTATTCAGGAATTGATTACCTCGGGGGATGTGAGAAAGGAAATCCGTGACCAATTGCGGAACATCAATCGCAATGCTAACCATTTACTGCTTTTGGTCAATCAATTGCTTGAATTTCGGAAACAGGAAGCGGGGCATGCAGAACTTCAGGTGGCTAAGGGTGATTTTGTAAAATTCATTATGGAAATCATTTTGTCTTTTAAAGAATTCGCCCAACAACGCAACATTGATTTTTTATTTACCCACGAACCCGATGAAATTGATATATGGTATGATAGCAACAAAATGGAAAAAGTATTTTTCAACCTCTTCTCCAACGCTTTCAAATTCACACCTCACGGCGGAAAGATTGGTATCTATATCACCAAAGAAGAAAAAATAGTCCGAATTGTAGTGGAGGATACGGGCAAAGGCATTTCCAAGGAAGATCTGCCTAATATCTTTGAACGATTTCACAAATTCGACAAAGACTACTCCGGCAACTATCTCGGAAGCGGCATTGGGCTGGCATTGGTCAAAAAGCTGGTCGAATTGCATCACGGCACTATTTCGGCGGAAAGTGAGGTGGATGTGTTCACTCGTTTTGTTATTGAGGTGCCAACGGGCGTGAAGCATTTCAAAGAAGACGAAATTATCTCTGACCATAGAGACAGCGAACATGCCATCCATTATCAAATCGCCAATGAGAAGGGAGAAAATTTAGAAACCAACACGCTAACTGCTGCGCTTGATGCGCCTGAATTATTAATAGTGGAAGACAATGGTGATGTCAGAAATTACCTTAAGAGATTATTTCTCCCGAAATACCGCATACTGGAAGCCGCCGATGGAAAAGCAGGTTGGGAATTGGCATTGAAGCATTTACCTGACCTCATTATTTCAGATATTCTGATGCCCGAAATGGATGGGTTGCAATTGTGTAAAAAATCTAAAACCACTCTTGAAACGAGCCACATTCCTGTCATTTTACTTACTGCACGTACTTCTATGCTGTATCAGACAGAAGGAATGGAAACAGAGGCAGATGATTACATCACTAAACCTTTTGACCCGAACCTGCTTAAGTTGAGAGTCAAAAACTTAATAACTTCAAGAACAAGGCTCCGAGAAAAATTCAGCCAAAATATAGCTCTCGAACCTCACGAATTCACCATCACTCCTCCCGACCAACACTTGCTTCAACGGGCTATTGAAGCCATCGAAAAACACATGGATAATGCTGAGTTTGATGTCACTACACTTGCGAAAGAAATTGGGGTCAGCCGTCCGGTTTTGTATCGAAAGCTACCTGCTATTACTGATTATACACCCAATGAATTCATCCGGGTCATTCGATTGAAAAGAGCTGCCCAGATTTTAGCAAAAGTGGACTTGCCAGTCTCGGATGTCTGCCACCGAACGGGATTTAAAACTCCCAAATATTTTAGTAAATGTTTTCGGGATTTTTTCGGAATTTTACCTTCGGAGTATGCCAAACGAGAACAGGAAAAGCGGAACACTTAGAATTAAAACCCTAAAAATAGAACTGAAATTTAATTAGGATTAATTTAAGCCCTCCAATACTATTTTAAATGGAGCTAAAGGCAGCCCTGCACTATTCATTAAATTATTTTCGGGATAAGATGCCCAAGCATATTTTACTTTTACAGGTAAAAAATCAACAGGGTAGGTGATAATGATTTCATTGTTGGCAACTATTATATTCTCAGGTGCTATGATGGCTTCCAAAGAACCTTGCTTTAAGTACCCTTGCAAATAAAAACCTTTAGGCACCTCTCCCTTTTTAATTTTCAAACCATCAAAAGTATTTTTAAATCGAAGCACAATTTTATGTTCCGCTTTTTCCCAATTGGAAGAAAGCAACATCGGGCTTGCTGCTGCTATATTTTGATGATATGTTTTGGCAAGTGCCAAATCAGCGAGCCGTTTTCCAACTACCTCTTTCTCTCTCGGATGCACGTCAGTCGGATGCCCCTGATCGACGGTGACAATCATTTCTGTGTTGGGATTAGAAAGACATAATTGTTGTTGTTCCCGGAATTCAGCCCAAAGATTGCGGTTGCCAATTTTGGGAAGTTGGACAAAATAAAATGGAAAATCTCCCTGTTTCCAAAGGATTCTCCAACTCATGAGCAGCATTTCCATCATCGCTGGATATGAGTTTGGATGCGTGGCATTGGATTCTCCCTGATACCAAATCGCCCCACGAACAGCAAAAGGCGCAAGGGGTTTGATGGCAGAATCGAACAGATAATTTGGAGCGAAAGGATGCCCAGGAAGGGGAGCGGTTTCCGTTTTTTTCCAATTTGCCCAGTTTTGCTTTGCCCGTTCTGCCAGCCACGGATGGATGATGTCAGAACTTATCCACGGCTGATCACCATCCACCAAATGTTTCAATTGTGGGTGACTTGCCAATGCTTCTTTGCTTATCCAGGATTGACAGGGTGAACCACCAACGGCAGCTTGAATCAGGCCAATAGGAATATTTAAAGAATGGTGCAATTCTTTTCCAAAAAAATAGCCAACACCCGAAAATGCGGCTGCCGTTTCGGGACTACATAATTCCCATTTGGATTTGTGAAAAAATTGCCCTTCCGAAAAAGCTTCCAACTGTTCTTTTGAATAGGGCGTTTTGTAAGTATCGTGCTTTTTCTTTAAATGAAAAAATCGGATAAGTGGAAAATTGGCATTGGGTAGTTCCCGTTCTCCTTCAGCGGTTTGATGCAATGCCCACTCCATGTTTGATTGTCCCGAACAAATCCAGACTTCGCCGATGTAGATATCTTTTATCCGTACTGTTTCAATCTCTGATGTGATGATTAACTCATAAGCACCGCCCGCTTTCATGGCAGGTAACGTTGCTTTCCAATCTCCAAAATAATCTGATTTAACCGTGATCTTATGATTATTCAAAGTTACTTCCACAAGGGCATCGGCGGGAGCAGTCCCCCATACGGGGATGGG
>JBLHJZ010000227.1:0-7430 GCA_047619515.1 Saprospiraceae bacterium
TATCGAAAGATCATGGCTTGCACATGCTGATTAATTATTCTTCTGATACCAATGCAGCGAAGGAAACATTGGATGAAATTAGTAAAGCAGGAGGAACGGCTGAACTGCTTAAATTCAATGTTCAAAATAAAGTAGAAGTTGATGAAGTGATTGGTAAATGGCAAGAAAATAATCCGAAAAAATTTATAGGTGTGCTCGTGAATAATGCAGGTATTACGAAAGATGGCTTGTTTATGTGGATGCCTGAAAGCGATTGGGATGAAGTTATCGCTGTATCATTAAAAGGCATGTACAACGTCACTCAAAATGTAATTCAACAGATGCTTCGAAAAAAATCAGGTCGGATTGTCAATATAGCATCGCTTTCCGGTTTGAAAGGTTTACCAGGCCAAACGAATTATTCTGCTGCGAAGGCAGGTATGATAGGAGCTACCAAAGCACTTGCTCAGGAAGTTGCAAAACGAAATATTACGGTAAATGCTATTGCTCCGGGGTTTATTAAAACGGATATGATTAAAGATTTAAAAGAAGAACAGTATCTGAAATTAATCCCGATGAAAAGAATGGGGGAACCGGAAGAAATTGCTCATTTGGTAAGCTTTCTAGTATCCGAAAAAGCATCCTATATTACCGGTGAAGTAATCAATATTAACGGAGGACTTTATTCCTAAACTAATGAAAGTGAGTAAAGAACAAATAGAATATTTTATTCCCCAACGGGCACCTTTTATCATGGTTGATAACTTAATAGAAGCTACTCCTGATAAGTTTGAAACAGATTTTCAGATATTATCAGATAATATCTTTTTGGAAGAAGGAGTACTTAGAGAGTTTGCCTTGATAGAGAATATTGCGCAAAGTAGCGCTGCCGGGATAGGCTTTTTGAACAAGTCTTCTAACATCGAAGGACCAAAGGATGGATTCATTGGAGGGATTTCAAAGTTAAAGGTGTATGAATTGCCAAAAGTCAATGATAAAATTTATACCATTGTGACCAAGTTGCACCAGCTTGGAAATATGTATTTGCTAAAGGGTGAAAACTTTGTCAATGGCAGAATATTAATTGAATGCGAAGTGAAATTGGCAGGTATTAATTATGAAAGTTACTAAGGGACAGAATCTGCTGCCTCTAAATCGGACACTTATCTAAGTCTTGTCCCTAAAACTCAAAGCGTGTAAAAATGGAAGAATTAAAATACTTACTCAAACAACAGATTATTGAAGAATTAAACCTGGAGGAAATAACTCCGGAGGACATTATAAATGATGCGCCATTATTTGGGGAAGGTTTAGGATTGGACTCTATTGATGCCCTTGAACTGGTGGTTATTATGGAAAATCATCACGGAGTGAAAATCACCGATGTCTCAATGGGTAAAGAAATACTGTACTCTATTGATACCATGGCGACCTATATTCAAAACCAGAAGTTTGTATAGCAAATGAAAATATTTGTTACCGGAATTGGAGTGGTCAGTGCAATAGGCATAAATGTGGAGGAGAATCTCCGATCTTTGAAATCTGGTCTTACCGGAATTGAAAGATCCCCTGAATTGGATTTAATGCTGGGTGAGGTAAAGCTGTCTAATGATGATATATTTAAAAAATATAACCTGCCTAAAGAAGATTTTTCCCGGACATCTCTGCTCGGCCTCGTGGCGGCAAAAGAGGCTTGGGGGGAGAATAAACATGAGAAACAAGTTCGAACAGGCTTAATCTCTGCCACCTCTGTTGGAGGATTGGATCGAATGGAGAAATACTATTTCGAATCTCAAATGGAAGCGTCTGCTACTTCTCATGAACTGATGACTCATGATAATGGACAAACGACAGAAAGAATAGCCAGAGAGTTGGGGGTCACCGGATTTATTGGCACCATTTCAACTGCTTGCTCTTCAGGAGCCAATGCGATAATGCAGGGTGCTCGTTTGATGGAAGGAGGTAAACTTGATAGGGTAGTAGTTGGCGGTTCAGACCCATTGGCGCAATACAATATAAAGGGCTTCAGCTCCCTGATGATATATGATCAGGAGCTTTGCAAACCATTTGATGATTCCAGAAAGGGATTGAATCTGGGCGAGGGCGCTGGTTTTTTAATTCTTGAGAACGAGCATTCTATTTCAAAGACAGGAAACAAGCCTTTGTGCATTTTATCAGGATGGAATAACTCAAGCGATGCTTTTCATCAAACCGCCAGTTCCGCTAATGGTAAAGGTGCAACACTCTCCATGGAACGCTCATTAGCGAAAGCTCAAATATCTGCAGAGAAAATAAGTTATATCAATGCTCATGGTACAGGCACTGGGAATAACGATTTATCAGAATCAGTAGCATTAAAAGATGTGTTCGGCGATAATATGCCACCATTCAGTTCCACTAAGGGATTTACTGGTCATACTTTGGCTGCGGCTGGTGCAATAGAGGCGGTGTATTGTGTGCTGTCTATCCTGTCCGATGCTGTCCTTCCAAATTTGAATTTCTCCACCGCTATGAATGAAACCGGATTGGTTCCAGAAACTAATTTCAGGCGGGACGCTAATGTGGAAAATGTACTATCTAATTCATTTGGTTTCGGAGGAAACTGCACTAGTTTAATATTCAGTAAAATCCGGTAAATGTATATCACTGCCTCATCAACTATATCGCACCAGCCTACCTTCCGAAATAAAGGATTTTTATCCAAATTATCGGCGCTGAATCAGTCTTCCGAAATCCTGCATCCTGACTACGCCACATTTATTCCGATAATGAAACGGAGAAGGATGAGTGATGTATTAAAGATGGCCATTACCTGTACAATGGATTGTCTGGAACAAATCAGCCTGGAGCAACCTGATGCAATTATTGTAGGTACAAGTATGGGATGCAATGTTTTTACTAAAAACTTCTTAGATAAAATTTTATCGGCGGATGGAGGTCTCCTTTCTCCCACTTCTTTTATACTGTCAACACATAATACGATAGCCGGACAGATTTCCCTTTTATTAAGGAATCACAACTATAATATGACCCACACTCAGAATAGTTTGTCCTTTGAGCAGGCTTTGATAGATGGAACTTTATGTATAAATGATGGCTGTAAAAATGTACTGGTAGGTGCAGCAGACGAAAAGGGGAATGATTTGTACAACATAAATAAAAGATTAAATACACAAAACATCAATACTACTTGTGGAGCTTCTTTTTTTGTTTTGTCAAATGATAAACCGGATTCCTTATCAATAAACCTCGTCGATATTGAAAGTTATGGTTTAATCGATAAACGGCAAGACGCAATCGAGGGTTTTCTCCATTCAAATGATTTACAGGCAGCGGATGTTGATTTGGTTTTATATTCCAATAGCCATCAAAAGACCGTGGATGAATTGAGTGCGATTTTTGAAAACAGTAAATTAATTGATTATCAAAAAATATCGGGAACCTACTATACCAATTCAGCCTTCGCCATGGGGTATGGCGTGGATATACTATTGCAAGGAAGATATCCATCATTTGACAAAAATATTAACAGAATATTGATATGCAATAACCTGATTCCTGAAAATTTAGGACTAATATTGATAGATAATAATAAGGAATAAAATGAAGCTCATAGATGATTTTTTTAAAATAATTGAAACCTCAGTAAATGAGACTGGATTTTATACTAGCATTAAATTAAACCCAAGCCATATTGTTTATACCGGCCACTTTCCTGGTTATCCGGTAACACCAGGAGTTATTCAGCTTCAAATCGTTCATGAATTATTGGAAAAACATTTTGGGCGTAAGTTGAAATTAATCACCATGCCTCAAAGTAAATTTCTTAAAATTTTGAATCCGGAAAAAACACCTCAGCTCGTTGTTTACATTGAATTTGAAAAAAAAGAAGCGGTATTAAATATAAAAGCCTGGGGTAAGAACGGTGCGGATATTTACTTTAAACTAAATTCATGCTATCAATTTTAATTTTCCAAACCCTGCGATTTAATCAGATCTTCACATTCAAATCCAATCTAAATCTAGATGGTGACTCTCCTAAACCCTCTAAAGGTTTATCCAATAAAGCCCAACCATGCAAGGATATTTTTTTATGAAAAGCATAAGCGATACCGAAAACATGTCCTATGGTATTTGTTGCCTGCAGTCTTTTTAGAATCCAATATTTAAATCCAGTCTAACTCTATTTCCATTTTCTTTAAAATTTCCTGATTGAATTAATTCTTCGACAAAATATGACCTTAAAATAAGATTAAATTTTTCTTTAAATGCATACCCAATTTTTAATTCAATTCCTTGAAAATTAGAAATTCTTGAACCCGTTGCCCCAATTGATGAATAATCCCACCTTGCCCAATCGTTTTGTGCAAAATAATCAACAATAGCGAATTTCTGTACATTTGCATAATAAAGATGAACTAACCAGTCCCCTTTCTTTTTTATTTCTCCATATCTGATAGAAATAACAAATCCTTTTTTCTGTCCTTTTAAAATAGATGGTATTGAGTCATGGTTCGAATAGTCCTCAAAGTTATTGTAAAATTCTACGCCTAAATTTAGTTTTGGTTTATTTGCTATTTCTACATCACAACCCAGATGAAAAATTGAATAATTTAAGTTGAACGTTTGTTCTCCATCTGGAAAGTTTCCAATTTTTTTGAAACTATAAAAACCAGGGAATATATTAATTCTATTCCGAAATATTTTTAAATCAAGTTGGGCTATTTGTAAATAACTGTCTTTATTAAAAGTTTGATTGTTAGATTGGATTATGAAATGACCAGCACTAAGAGCTAGTAGATTTAAAAATTTAGTTTCATTCTCATATACTTTGTACTCTAATCCTAAACCTTCAGGAAATACATTATCATTCCAAAACAGTTCGTTTAATTTCTTTAGAGGAATGGAGTTCTTACCAAACCATCCGATTAGATTTTTTCTTTTGTACTTATAAAATAACTTTTCAAAACCAATCTGTGTTAAACCGAATTCTCCCTTATTGCCTCCTATTGTTACATGTGGGCCTTGTTGGTCATTAATATTACCACTTCTGATTCTTCCTCCAAATGAAGAGTGTTTGTCAATTGCATAGTTTAACCCGAACCTAAATCTATAACGAAGTCGGCTTCGATTATCCCTCAAGGTTCCATTGGTTTTTTGAGAGTTCCAGTCATGTTCTATTCTGAATCGAAAATCCCCAGTAAATTCTAAATTCTGATGTTTTATACTATCTTTTTGAGCCCATGAGCTAATTGATATTAAAAAAAGAAGTAATAAAAAAAGATGTCTCATACACTTCGGTTTATCAAAATGTTAAAAGCTATTATATTACAATTTTTATACCTGATTGCAGCCAACGGTCGGGTAATCGGATAATTGGAATTGGTCAGGAATAGTACTTGCCCGTTTACAGCAATAGTTTTGACATTGCGAATGGAATCTAAAAATGAATAACTGATATGGCCAATGCCACCGGGGTTTTCCGCCCATTAGCTAAAACATCAACATCAGGCCTTACCACTTCACAACTGACATAGTCTTCTTTTCCCAGAATAACTGACCGAAAAACCTTCCTGGTAGCAGATTCTACATCGACAATATACGGAGCGATGATCAAATCCGGGCCACCTAATTCCTTCCAGTTTTTAATCTTTCCGGTAAAAATATCCTTCAATTGGCTTTGCGTTAAATTTTGAATTTTGTTGCTTTGGTGAACGATCACAGCGATAGCATCCCAACCAATAAGGGTACTCACGACTCCCTTACCCAAAGTAAGCTCACTCGGCGGGCGGGCAATCCCGGTCAGATCTGTTCTGCCTTCCAAAATGGCTAATTCTCCACCTACACTTTCAGGGCGGGTATCCATTTTAAAATTCACTTTACCAAAAACCGGACTGGCATCACTAATGAAGTTGCCAATGGTAGAGGAGCCAGTATAATGGAGATAGGTTTTTGGGGTGATATCCTGTGCTCTAACCCCTTTAGTAAATAGTATTGAAAGTAAAAAAAACAGACTTAAATATCTCATAATCTTTACCGAAGTAATTTTGATATAGTACTTATATCGAAGATGCTAAGGACTTGTTTCGAATTTATAAACTTCATTTTTATTCAAATTTTCTCCACGTTCGACAAGTTTCAACCTGTCCATGGTAGCATTGATTTCATGTGCTGCCCATATAGAAAAACGAACAGAGCGATGTAAGAAAATAAAAAAGAAGGTCAAGGAAACAATCGAGAGGATTATCCAAAAAGAGAGATTCGGTACTCCGAGGAAAATATTTTTTATAATGATAAATATAAAAGTAAGGAAACAAGTAACTGCAAAATTAGGAGACATTGCACAAAACATATTCCAGGTCTCGGTATACGTGAAATTCAGGGGGCTAAATTCCCGGATCAGCATCAAATCAATCGACTACTTCACCAACAAATAAAGAAAAGGAAGTGAAAAAAAAATTTACTCTGCTATCGGACAAATTGAATTCCTGCATCCAAAATTAGGAGAGCTAATTCCAAAAGAAGTTAAATTGGAAATTCTGGCAGATGGTTTTGACTGGACAGAAGGCCCTTTATGGGTTCCCGAATTTGAGATGCTGCTTTTTTGTGATATTCCTCCAAATAAGATATATCAATGGAGTGAAGAATCTGGCTTGAAAGAATATTTGCATCCCAGTGGATATACAGGGACAAAGCCACGAAAAGGAGAACCAGGATCAAATGGCTTGCTATTGAATGAGCAGGATCGTCTGATCCTTTGCCAGCATGGTGACCGCCGCATGGCGCTGATGGATGCTCCTTTGGATCAGCCGGAAGCAAGATTTACTACCCTGGTTGATCGTTGGGAAGAAAAACGCTTCAACAGCCCTAATGATGCCGTTTATGATAAACAATGGAATTTATATTTTACAGACCCGCCCTATGTGGTGTCTATATTTTTTCTCCAGCAGGAGAACAGCTTGGGCTCATAAAGACTGGAGAAGCAACTTCTAACTGTGCTTTCAATGAAGATAAAACGGTACTGTATATCACTGCTGATAGGTATTTATTGAGTTTGAAGTTGCGGTAACGGGCAAATTTATTTGCTCAGTTGATTCAGCTAGGCAAATAAATTTGCCTGCTACCCTAAAATACAAATATCTTTTAGCTTCATTCCTTTTCTCGACTCGC
This sequence comes from Saprospiraceae bacterium, assembly GCA_047619515.1. Classification (GTDB taxonomy): domain Bacteria; phylum Bacteroidota; class Bacteroidia; order Chitinophagales; family Saprospiraceae; genus JAHDHW01. Next base: position 7,150 of record JBLHJZ010000227.1, read on the forward strand.
AAGGCTAATTCCATTGATAAACTGTATCAAGCCAGCACCAATGCTCAAAACATGTACTGAGTTTACCGAAGTAGGACACATTCCTAATTTCTAATTCCTCAATCCTAATTCCTAATTCTCAATTAATCAATACCCCAATCCAAACCCAAACGAATAAAGCGGATTCTCCGAATCATAAGGAACATCCTCTTTTTGGTTTTCAACCGCAGCTACCAGTGGTTTCTGTTGTGATTCTCTTCCTTTTTCCATAAAAGAGGAATTGCCAACGATGGCTAATTGGT
>JBLHJZ010000228.1:0-7410 GCA_047619515.1 Saprospiraceae bacterium
TTTGATCTTAAGCTTGGTTTACCTATTGGGGCTAATCTTTCATACCTGGTTATTTTATGCAACAGGACGTGCGAGTATATTGTCTACTTTTTCCTTTATATAGGCCTTGGTTTTTTTACCATAAAAATACTTGATTTGTTACTTCGAGGAAGGACAACAAAAGAAAATCTTGTTAACGCCAGGCTTTTTATAATCAGTACAATATTGTTTTTATTTCTAGGGGAATTAAGCCTTTGGTATGTTTTTAAACTAGGCTTATCTTATAAAGAAAAGAATGCAAATTTTTATTATGTTTCACCTTTTGTTTCTACTAAACATATCTTGGCCACTAGTCGATTCACTCACTTACCTAATACAACAAGGCTTAGAGTCAGGCCCGAATTTTTATATACCGACCATTTCAACAGCCTGGGCTTAAGGGAACGAGAAATTTCTGATGTATTGCTGGGTTCCCAGGATGTACGAATATTGGCTCTTGGAGATTCCTTTACCGAAGGAACCGGAGCACATCAGGATTCAACATGGTTAAGGTTATTGGAGCATCATCTTCAGTTTCAGTCGCCTGGAAAAAAGATACTAACCATAAATGGAGGAATAGCCGGAAGTGATCCGATTTTTGATTATAGGAGATTAACAGAAACCTTTTTACCTCTTAAGCCTGATCTTGTTATCCTTTCTATTAATAATTCTGATATATTTGAGATTAGCTTGAGAGGTGGATTTGAACGATATCGGCTGGGACATGTGGTAAACCGACCACCCTGGTGGGAACTATTTTTTGCTAGTAGTTTGATCTTTAGAGGATTGACTCATGCCGTGTTTGGTTATAATTTGGATCTCATAAAACCATCTAAAAAGCAAAGACAGTTTCAAGAAGACAAACTACATATCATTGAAGCTATTGACCATTTTAAGGTATTGGCCAATTGATGGACATCATACCCCAAAAGGCTACGAATTGTGGGCTAAAATATTGAATGACTTTATGATGGAAAATAAAATGATAGAGAATCTTTAACTAATTTCACCGTCTGGTCTGTATTATTCATGACCGTTAACAATTTTGATTCCAGATGAATTTATTCCAAAACAAACCAAATTATAGATTTTTAAAAAGGAAGAAAAAGAGATCTGGGCTTTTGACAAAGCCTTCGGCTTTGATGTAGTTTACACCAGATCATCGATTTTGTTTTATTAGTGTTAATTAGTATTTATAATCACTTCTTTTTCTGTTTTTTTCGCTTTTTCTTCTTTGTTAAAACGGGGCATTTCTCTCTTTTAGGTTGAGTACCCCCTAATTGTCTACCTTTTCCTTTTATTTGGGCTTTTGGTAAAAAAGGGTTTTGCTCAAACCCCAAAATAATTCGGGTCATCTGTTGTTGCACCTGTGAGGGGGTTACTTTCATATCATGTGTCACCCTGTTTTTATAGCTCTTATCATAGTGCTGCCATTTTTGACAGTCATGTCTTGCCTCCTGTTTGCCAACGTAAAGTAACCAATAAGACAAGTTTACAACTTTCATCCAGTTTTGTAAATGTTCCTCGTCCGGGGTCTGGTACTTGTCCAACAATAACCTTTGTTTTCCAAAACGAAAGAAATGTTCAATATCATATCGATTCCGATAAGACCAATATATTTGTTCCGCACTTAATTCCATCTACCTCTCCCCCCATATCCGGAGCCACATACATTTTTTAAAAGCGGTTGTCCTGTTTTTGTGTGAAGCATCCTGATCCGCACCAAACGAAAAGGCTTGTCTTTCATAGAATGGCCTCGTTGGGAACGAACCAACATGTCTTCCCATATTTCCATCTCTACTATACAGGTTTTTCCCTTGGTCAGCTTTACCCCAAAACTGGTTTGGACATCCGCGGGCAAATCCCAACCGACTACCTCTTTTAGTTTATATTCCGCTCCATAAACACTACCACTACAGACCTGACCAAGGGTGACCGGCCAGGCCCATCACTAAATTCGCCAAGGCTTTGCTATTTCGAGTTGCTATTTGTAACATTGATTTGTAGAACTGTTCTACCATTATATTTGATTTTGTAGTTATTTTTAAATATCGGTAACAGTTCTGTTTTTTCCTAATCGCAGTCCGAGACTGTCAAAAGTCCAGTTTTTATGCTTATTTTTTCATTCCTCTTTCCCTTCATCTCTCAAAGCCCTCCTCAATATCTTACCCACATTCGTCTTTGGCAATTCATCTCTAAATTCCACTTGTTTAGGCACTTTATAACCTGTCAAATTCTCCCGGCAATAAGTTATTAACTCCGCCTCTTTCAAAGATTTATCTTTTTTTACCACAAAAACCTTCACTACTTCTCCGGATGCTTCGTTAGGAATTCCAATAGCTGCAACTTCCAATACTTTTGGATGCGCAGAGATGACTTCTTCTAATTCATTTGGATATACATTAAACCCCGAAACCAAAATCATATCTTTTATACGATCAACAATCTGAAAAAAACCGTCTACTGACATCTTCCCAATATCACCAGTACACAGCCAGCCATCAGTAGTGACTGTATTGTTCGTTTCCTCCGGTTTATTATAATACCCTTTCATCACCTGAGGTCCTTTGATCTGGATCTCGCCAGTTTCACCTACTGCAACCGGGTGCCTGTTTTTATCTACGATCCTCAATTCGGTTGATGGTACCGGAATCCCAATCGTTCCCAAACGACCTGTTCCGTCCAGGGGGTTAAAGGTAGCTACGGGTGAAGATTCTGTCATACCATAACCTTCAGAAAGAAAACATCCGGTTATCTTTTGCCACTTTTCTGCTACTGTTCTTTGTACAGCCATCCCGCCGCCTGCAGTTACTTTTAGTTTAAAATCTACTTTCCCAAATTCTGCATTATTGACCAGGGCATTAAATAAGGTATTGACTCCCGTCATCAACGTGATCGGATATTTTTTAAAAGCAGCCACTACTGTTTTCAAATCTCTCGGATTGACGATCAGGATAGTTTGGGCGCCAATACTCATCATTGCCAGGCAGTTGACCGAGAAGGCGAATATGTGGTACATCGGTAATGGCGAAAGCACAATTTCCTCTCCAGCCTTCAAAAAAGGGAGCATAATAGAGCGAATCTGTGCCATATTAGCTACCAGATTGCGATTGGTAAGCATCGCCCCTTTGGCTACACCAGTTGTTCCTCCTGTATACTGAAGCAAGATGACATCATCAGGGTTGCTTTTATAATTCGGCAAGGAAAATTTCTTTCCCTGTTTTACTGCCTCACTAAAAGTCACTGTATTCGGTATATTGAATTTAGGCACCATTCCTTTTACCGTTCTGACCATAAAATTTGTTATCGTTCCTTTTATAGTGCCTAATAGTTCTCCAATACTTGTTACAATTACTGTTTTGATGGGAGTATCCCCGATCACTTTTTCAAGATTTGATGCAAAGTTTTCCGCAATCACTATTGCCTTTACACCAGCATCCGTAAATTGGTGCCGCATTTCTCTGGGAGTATATAGTGGATTCGTATTGACAACCACCAATCCTGCCCGAAGGGCACCAAACAAGGCAATCGGGTATTGCAATAAATTGGGCATCATCAAAGCAATTTTGTCACCAGGCTCCAATCCTCTTGAGATTAGGTAAGCACCAAATTGCTTTGATTGATTGTCCAACTGATTAAAAGTCAAATCTTTTCCCATGCAAGAGAAGGCAGTTTGCTTTCGGTATTTTTCAAAAGTTTCTTCAAATAGGTCAATCAAACAGGAATATTCTTCAGGGTTAATATTCGCAGGTACACCACTTGGATAGTTCTTTAGCCAGGGTCTTTGGTCTGTCATTGGTATTCATGTTTTAAAAAGGATACAATATATATTGAATAAAAATAAGCGACACTTCATTAGTGTAATCACTTTTGGTTCGTAAATGCGAAGATAATAGGAGTGTATGACATATTATCGGAAACTTGCGTGGAGCAAGTTTTAAGAATTATTAGCCACGGATTATACGGATTTCCACAGATTATTGATTTAAAGTTTCTTTAAATCTGAGTCATCCGTGGCAAAACTTGTCTTGAGTCCTGTCCTGAACGTCGTTGAGGGAAAGTCGAAGCACCGAATAAAGTCTAGTGTCTTTATGGTGAAAAAAGAATCTTGCGATTGCCCTAAGAGATTGCCCGAAAAAGTTTTTTATAAAACAAAAAAACCTTACCTTTGTGCCGCGAAAAAATATTTTTTAACCCGTCTGTGAATTTTGATTCTATTCTTAGTTCTATAATGGAATGGAAGAATCTAAAATAAAGAGACTACAAATCGAGAATTCCTTTATGTCAGAAGAAAAGGATCTCAACATTGAGGAGCCCAAAGACGGTGCTCCTGTTGACAAAACAGAAGATACTTCTGTAAACGAACCAACTGTAGAAGAATTATTAGAAAATGCTGATGCAGTTATCCCACAATCTGCTCACGATGATTTCGATTGGACGCAGACCAAGAAACATGGTCTTCCCTACTCAGAGATCGAAATCCAGGAATATCTGGAGCAGTACGAAAGTACCTTGAATGCGCTGATTGAAAGTGAAATCGTGAAGGGCTCCGTATCTGCTATTAATAACGGGGATGTTGTTTTAGATATTGGATTCAAATCCGATGGGCTTATTTCTCTTTCTGAATTTCGGGATTTCCCTGATCTGAAAGTTGGAGATACCGTTGAGGTTTATGTTGAACAACAAGAAGATGAGAGAGGCCAATTAGTGCTTTCCAGAAGAAAAGCAAAATTACTTCGTGCCTGGGAAAGTATCGTTGATTCCTTTGTTAATGGTACAGTAATTAAAGGTACTATTGTCAGTAAGACCAAAGGTGGATTAATTGCAGACTGCGGAGGTTTGGAAACTTTCCTTCCTGGTTCTCAGATTGACATCAAGCCTATCATTGATTACGATGTGTATGTTGGTAAAACGATGGAATTCAAAGTCGTAAAGATCAATGAACAAATCAAAAATGCAGTGATTTCTCACAAAGCCCTTATTGAATCTGACCTTGCTGAGCAAAGAGAAGCGATCATTGGTAAACTTGAAAAAGGTCAGGTATTGGAAGGACTTGTTAAAAACATTACTGATTTTGGTGCATTCCTTGACCTTGGTGGTGTAGATGGTCTTCTTTATATCACTGATATTTCATGGGGTCGAATCAACCACCCATCTGAAATATTAGCCTTAAATCAAAAGATCAATGTAGTTGTTCTTGATTTTGATGAGAACAAAAAACGTATTTCTCTTGGTTTAAAACAGCTTCAATCTCACCCTTGGGAGGTATTGGATGTTGAAATCAAAGAAGGTTCTAATGTCAAAGGCAAGATCGTTAATATTGAGGACTATGGTGCTTTCCTTGAAATTCAGCCTGGTGTTGAAGGTCTGATCCATGTTTCCGAAGTTACCTGGAGTAATCAGCCAATCAACGCTCGTGAATACTTTAAATTGGGACAAGAGTACGAAGCAAAAATTGTAACTATTGACCGGGACGACCGAAAAATGTCCCTATCTGTCAAGCAGCTTTCTAATGACCCGTGGAGTGAAATCGAGAAACAGTTTCCAGTTGATAGTCGATATACCGGTGAAGTAAAAAATCTTACGCCTTATGGTGTATTTGTAGAATTACAAGAAGGTATTGGAGGAATGGTTCACATTTCTGACCTTTCCTGGACCAAGCGATACTCTCACCCTTCTGAATTTACTAAAGTTGGCAATGAAATCGAGGTAGTTATCCTTGATATTGATAAAGGAAATCGCAAACTTTCTTTAGGCCACAAGCAGATTGAGGAGAATCCATGGGATACTTTTGAAAATGTTTTCCCTGTTGGTTCTTACCATGAAGCAACTGTTGTGAGAAGAGATGATCGTGGTGTGATCGTTCAACTGCCATACGGCCTGGAAGCATTTGCTCCTATCAAGCACATGAAAAAAGAAGATGGGAAGCTAGCAAATGTTGAAGAACAATTGACTGTAAAAGTTATTGAGTTTAATCGTGATGATAAAAGAATTTTGGTGTCTCACCTTCGTTATCTCGATGATATCAAAAGAGAAGCGGATGACTCCGTAAAGAAAGAGAAACAAGAGGAACATACTCAAACGCGAAAGGCAGTTAAAACAACACAAGCTAAAGTTGAAAGAACTACTCTTGGTGATTTGTCCGTTTTTTCTCAATTGAAAGAGCAGCTACAAAATAAGGAGACTCCTGCGGAAAAACCTGCAACTCCAAAACCTGAAGTTGTTGAAAAAGTAGTGAAAGAAGAAGCAGTAATACCTGAACCTACGCCAGTAGTTGAAGAAGTTACAGAAGAGATCATTAAAGAAGTTACAGAAGAGGTTGTTACTACACCTGCCGATGAAACTGCTGGTGATGATTTTAAAAAAGTCGAAGGAGTCGGCCCTAAAATCGAGCAAATATTGCATGAAGGAGGTTTGAAAACTTATGCTCAGTTATCTGAGGCCTCTGCTGATGCGATTCGAGAGATTTTGGCTGCGGCGGGGAACCGCTACAAAATGCACGATCCAACTACTTGGCCAGATCAGGCAAAAATGGCTGATCAAGGCGAGTGGGACAAGCTCAAAAAATGGCAGGATGAGCTTGAAGGAGGTAAGTAATTATAGCTAATTATAAAAGTATATAAATCCCCGGTCAAATTGGCTGGGGATTTTTTTTTATTTTTGTACTAAAATCTTCATTATGAAATATCTTGCTTTCATCTCAATCTATATTTTATTCATTTCTCTTTCTTGTAAAAATGAATCTCATTCGACCCAGCGCACGAGTATAATCGATGGCCTTGTCGATACAGAAGAATTTGCCAGGCTGTTGAAATCAGAAAATCAATTAATCGATGTTCGAACTCCGGAAGAGTTTGCGGAAGGCTACATCCCTGATGCCAGGAATATTGATTTTAGAAGCGAGGGCTTCGAGCAGCAATTAAAGAGCTTAGATCAGTCAAAACCTGTATTGGTTTATTGTAAGAGCGGAGGGCGCAGTGGAAAGACATATACCATGTTAAAGGACAAAGGGTTTGATAAAGTATTTGACTTGAAAGGAGGTTTTACCGAATGGAGTAATTCCGATAAACCTTCTTCAAAATAATTATTTTCTTAAATTTTTATTTTTACTTATTGTTATAATTTATAATGTTTAAAGGCTTTACAAGCAGGGTATTGCCAAATTAAATTTTTATGCTCACGCTGTTTCTATACTTAGCGCAAAATAAAAGGCATTTATTTCAAGAAAAACTAAATAAAAGTTGGAACTAAAGAATAAAAAAACATATCTTTGCACTCGCTATTGAAGAATAGCATAAATTCGAGAGAATATTTAAAGAGAAATACCTGCAAAAAGGAAGCAAAACCGGGAGAGGTTAAGTGGAATTGGCTCGGGAAAGAAAAGTTCATTGA
>JBLHJZ010000229.1:0-7398 GCA_047619515.1 Saprospiraceae bacterium
CAGCTATTCTCGTGCCGTATTTCTGAGAGATTGCAACACTTTTAAGTAGTATCCTGTTCAATAATTGAACCCGGAGATTTATTAATTGACGATAACATCGAAACGATTTAGGGCTACCAAAAAAGTTTAAAAAAAAAAGTACGGAGATGAATCATCAACATGTGCTAATATAAAATTAACGAATGCAAGAACAAAACAATGTAACCGATAGCAGTGTAAGGTCTAAAGTAGAAGAGTTGCTTAGCAAAATGACTTTGGAGGAAAAGGTTGGCCAAATGAACCAGTATAATGGTTTTTGGGAAGCCACAGGGCCTGCTCCCTCAGAGGGAGATACCAGGAAAAAATATGAACACCTGGAAAGGGGCTTGGTCGGATCAGTCCTCAATGTCAGGGGAGCGGAAAATGTACGTAAAATGCAAGAAACCGTGGTAAATAATTCACGCTTAGGTATCCCGATGATTTTTGGCTATGATGTTATTCACGGTCATAAAACATTATCTCCGATACCCTTGGCAGAATCTGCAAGTTGGGATCTTACAGCGATTGAAAAATCAGCAAGGGTCGCCGCGATAGAGGCTTCCGCATTGGGGATCAACTGGACTTTTGCGCCGATGGTCGACATCTCCAGGGATGCTCGCTGGGGGCGGGTGATGGAAGGTGCCGGCGAAGACCCTTTCCTCGGATCGAAGATCGGTATTGCCAGGGTAAAAGGTTTTCAGGGAGATGACCTTAGCAAAGAAGATACGATTGCGGCTTGTGCCAAACACTTTGCTGGATATGGATTCTCAGAAGGGGGAAGAGATTATAATACAGTAGATGTGGGCACTTCTACTTTGTACAATATTATTTTTCCACCTTTCAAATCGATAGTAGATGCGGATGTAAAAACGGTGATGAACTCCTTCAATGTATTAAACGGAATACCTGCTACGGCCAATCGTTTTTTGATGCGGGATATTTTGAAAGATAAATGGAACTTCAAAGGCTTTGTGATCTCTGATTGGGCTTCTGGCAAGGAGATGATTGATCATGGTTTTGCGAAAGATTTGGAACAGGTAGCGGAGTTATCCACCAATGCAGGTTCTGATATGGATATGGAATCTTATGCCAATATCACCTGCCTTCAGGATTTGGTAGCATCCGGCAAAGTAAAAGAGTCGACCATCGACGATGCCGTTCGCAGAATCCTCAGTGTGAAATTTGAACTGGGATTATTTGATGATCCTTATAGATATTGTAGCCCGCAAAGGGAAAGAGACTTGATCTATCATCCGGATCATCAGGCTGCAGCATTGGATATGGCTAAGAAATCCATTGTCCTTTTGAAAAATGACAATCAATTGCTTCCGCTTGCTAAAGATCAGCAAAATATTGCGGTAATCGGAGCATTGGCTGGGGACAAAACGAGCCCTTTGGGAAGCTGGAGAATCGGATCTGATGACGACACTGCGGTTTCGGTTTTGGAAGGATTGAAAAATTATACCGAAAATGTGGCCTATGCAAAAGGGGCTGATCTAATTACCTCCTTTCCGGATTTCACAAAGGAGACAGCCATAAACGAAACAGATAGAAGCGGGTTTGAAGAAGCTATTGACCTGGCCAAAAGGTCAGATATCGTAATCATGGTACTCGGGGAACATGGCTTTCAAAGCGGAGAAGGCAGGAGTCGCACCCAGCTCGATTTACCGGGTCTGCAACAAGAACTTTTAGAAGAAGTACGCAAAGTGAATGAAAACATCGTACTGATCCTTATGAATGGCCGCCCATTGACGATTACCTGGGCGGACGAAAATATTCCTGCAATTTTAGAAACCTGGCAATTAGGTTCTCAAAGCGGGAATGCAATTGCTCAGGTCTTATTTGGAGATTATAATCCCGGCGGGAAATTGCCAATGACCTTTCCCCGGAGTGTTGGTCAGGTACCCATCTATTATAATTATTACAGCACTGGGAGGCCTCATCCCGTGGATGCCGTATTTTGGTCGCATTATATTGATGAATCCAATAAGCCATTATATCCCTTTGGCTACGGATTGAGCTATACGACATTCGAATATTCCGCATTGGAAATAGATGCGACGGATAATAAGCAGATCAAAGTGCAGGCAACAGTAACCAATAAAGGAAACTTTGCCGGTGAAGAAGTAACACAATTATATATTCGAGACAAAGTAGGCAGTGTCGTCAGGCCAGTCAAAGAATTAAAAGGTTTCGAAAAATTTGAGCTTGAACCAGACGCTTCAAAGACCATTATGTTTGTCCTTACGGAAAAAGAATTAGGCTTTTTTGATAATGATGGAAGATTTATTGTCGAACCCGGCGACTTTGATGTGATGATCGGAACCAACTCTCAGGAGGGGCTGACGGGGTCTTTTGAGCTGAAATAAGGGATAGAAGCCAATAACTAATTGAATAAAGTTGAAAATTAAAAAGAGAAGTATAGAACAATTATTGATTTTATTTATTCTAATAAGGATACTATTCTGAAATTTAAACAGCTATAAAATAGTCCACCAGGTATTGTAAAGAAGAGCATCAAAACAACACGCCGAGCATTAACTAAAGCAGTCGCTGATAAATTCGATACTTCCCTGAAAGCAACCATAATTGCAGTTTTAAGTATAATCAAGATAAATTTAACATTTTGTCCTTTTAATTTAATAGATGGATATTCAACAATTTTTAGATTCTGGCATTTTAGAAAAATACGTTCTTGGTTTAGCAAGCCCTGAAGAGATGGATCATGTAGAACAGATGACCAGAGACTATCCTGAGGTGAATGCTCATATCTGCAAGATGCAAAATTGCATGACAGAATACACAGAGATGAACTGCACCCGTCCACCAAAACATCTCAAAGGTAATTCGCTTTCCACACCCGAAGCGTCAACAGCACCGTTGATTTCGCCCCCGGAAGTCTATCATTTGCCTCAAGCATGGAAATGGGGAGCAGGGATCGCAGCAGTAATGATCTTTACTTTTGGAAGCCTTAGCTGGATTTTCTACATTAATCAAACAGCAGCCCTCAGTGAAATTGCTGATTTATCGACCCAAATAAAACAGCTCCGGGCAGAACAAAATCAATCACTGACCAGCAATAATCAAATCCAGGAAAGATATACCATTTTAAAAGATGCAAGTACCCGACAAATTCATCTCATGGGGGAAGAGTCTAGCCCTCAGACGCATGCCGTGGTATATGTGAATTCCGAACAGGGTAAATGTTTTCTTAATATTGTCAGAATGCCAAAATGCTCTTATGGTCATGAATACCAGATGTGGGCCAAAGTGAATGGAAAGCATATAAATCTTGGTATTTTGAAAGTGGATGAGGAGGCGAAAGATCTATATAATATTCCATATATCAAAGATTGCAAAGCATTCGTCATCACCCTTGAGAAAGCGGGCGGCAGCCCCGTCCCGACTGTTGAAAACAGGTATGCTTACGGGGGAATGTGATCAGGGGTGAGGGATGAGAAGTGAGGGCTCAAAAATCCCAGCCCTCACCTCTCACCTAATCACCTCTCACCCCTTGTTCTCTCTCCTCTGGCACTAGTATTTCCACGACTCCAGGTCAGCTCCCTCAGGCGCTCTTTTCGCAACTTCCTTCGTCCACTTTGGAATAAACATCCGATGATAGCGTAGTCTTGAAATCGCATTAGGTTGGCTATGATCTCCATTCCAGCAATGTTCTGCTCGGTCACCATAATCTACCTCCCCGTCATAATAAGGCTCGGTGGTGCTCTTCAGAAATTCCTCCGCGAGATACACCGCATTATTGAGATAATAATTGTCCATATCACCGCAGTAGATTTTGACTTTACTTTTTAGCTTCGGGCCAAGTGTTTTCCAATCCCGTTTCATAATATAGGTGAGATCGTAATTTTCTTTCCAAAAAGCTGCGACTTCCGGGTCAATATCCCCGGTCATTCTATCCCAGATTCTTTTCGGATAACCGTCCGGGCCGACAGGAGAGTAGACCGCTTCCCAAATGTCGAGCTGATCCCCTGACCGGCTTTTGGTACCGAGGACTAATTCCCGGTAGCTCATATCCCGGACAAATGCACTGACCTTACCCAGGTAATCCCGCTGTGCAGGTATCAGCGACTTCTTAAAATCACTTTTCAAATAATAAGCGTTCTTGTCCTCATAAAGATTGATAAGCATGTAGGCCCGAAAATCAATAGGATCCGGACAGGCGGCAAAGCAACCATTATACTCTTCCGGATAAAAGACCTGTGCCGCCAGTGCTTCCCAGCCTCCGGTAGAACCGCCATAAAGAAAACGCGCCCAGCCTTCCCCGATTCCTCGGAATTTCTCTTCGATATGGGGAATCAACTCATAGGTAATGGCATCACCATAGGGCCCCAGGTTTTCAGAATTTACGGCATAAGAATCATCATAAAAAGGATTCGCATGTTGAATTTCAATAGCGAGTACTCTTGGGAAATTCGGGCCTGTCCACATTTTATAAAAATCATAAGCCTCTTGCTGCACGATTTTATTATAGCCCTCCAGCTTAAACCTTTCACTGTATTCTGCTTCTAATTCAGGGTCAGGTGGATCCGTTCTAAAACCGTCAAAGTCATGCGGAAAATGGCCATGCATGATGGCAAGCGGGTACTTTACATCAGGATGTTCTTCAAAACCTTCGGGGAGTAAAACATGAGCACCGAGGTACATATCTCTACCCCAAAACTTGGAAAGCAGTTCGCTTTTTATTTTGATGTGCTTGATATATTTGCTATCCTGTGGCGGCTCGATTGGAGGGATAACCTGGTCGAGATCAATCGATATGAGCTGATCCGCACCGGGATCGAAATTGATCTTTTGTGGCGTGCTATACAAATTACCTGGTGCCTTGTTCCAGTGTTGCCCTTCTCCCCTGTCCATCGGGAGTTTTACGGTATGGCCATCGGCTCGGGTAAAGGTTTCATACAAATGAAAAACAGCCTGAATGAAATATTCTCCTTTGGGTACTTCCGAAAGACTCCTGATCGGATAGCCAAAAACGCTGTTATCAATAGAAACACTTTGCCCGGCACTTAATCCTTCGACATCAATCCCGAAAGCGATGTTGGTCTCGGGGCCGTCGCTTAACTGAAATCTAGGTTCCGCTTTATCGTTTTTTGAAAGCAAGAGAATGATCCTGCCATCTAAGGGCTGATCACTTTTGTCAGTAGAATAACTAGCAGAAAAGGTAGTTTTAGCCATATTGTTTGGAGGGATTTGTTGGCAAGCGCCTAAAAAAAGAAAGCATAATGTAAAAAAGAAAAAAGGGAGGGCTGTATTCATCAGGTATGTTTTGGAAATAAAAGTAGTAAAAAATACGGGAATCCCAGCATCGGAAATTACGTTTTTCAAAGAAATCAAAAATTTGGGATGTCACATGTTCCTACCTATTAAAACAAGAAAAGGGACCCAAGCAAAGCCTGGATCCCTTATTCTCTCGCGGTCACTTTCGTTTCCACAATGAGGTTTCTTTTATTTATTGCTAAATAAGGGAAAACCTCCTTATACTTTTTGTAGCATTCTGATTGCAATGAATAATCCACTCTAATCCAAAAATCAGAGAAATCCGCATTTGAGCGAATTTTGGTATTGCATTGATCCGAATCAAAAGCATCAACCTAAATTGATGTTTTTCCTAAAGCATAAATGCCCAAGCAACATAAAGTATAGTTTGCCCTTTTGGAAGTCAGGCTTAAAATCGTTTTTGCAAACTATTATCAGACCTTACATCCTCAGGACTTTTTCTCTACCCTTTTGGTTTTGGTATACCTTAATATCTTTTACTATCCCGATCAACTGAAGCATTTGCCTTGCGGAATTTGCTTTGCTCTATCGGTTAAAGAGTAAACTTTTTGATGGTAATAGTTATCCAGGGATTTTTTATAAAGCAAGCTTTATAAAGGAGTACTTTGTTCAAAAATTAGTGTAACCTCTTTTTAAACCAAACCTGAGCAAAATTCAGAGCATGTATTTTTAATTACTCCGAAGAGTGACTTAAAATACACGTTTTATAGTTCTGTGGAGGAACATTTTTTGCTTAGATTCTTTCAGATAAATTATAAAATCTGATAAGTACAACAGTTTTTATAATGATAAAATCAATATAGCCACTGTCCAAAACCTAGAGAAAAATTTGCGCTTTGTTTTGTTAATTCTTTAAAATGTTATACAAATTTTTAAACCCGGAGGTTTAAGATTTACTTGGTATTTTACTACCTATACAATTTGAAGTCTTATCAAAACAATATCCTTACTTTTCATTGCCTACTATGACATAGACTGAGGATGAAATCCTTTACAGGAAAGTACGAAAAGCGCAATATTTTTAATTTTGTAATTTTAAAGTATTTCAAGTTATAATTCTGACTTTTCAGAATAAACCAATTCATTATACTATCAATTAGACTTCAAATATACAATCATTCTGACTTGCAAGTCAATTTATTTTATTCACATTTTATCAACATAGTTATCAACATCTGTTAGTTTGCTGATTATCAAATGATTGGAGTAGATACTGGCAGGTATTTTTTTAAGACAAAAAAGACTTACCAAGATCAGTTATACTAATTACATCTAACCGTTATACTTTCGGGATACTTATCCTTTATATTTGTACGAAGAAAACGGTCATAAATAACTGCCCGTTTTATCCTGATATTCTATAATTAAATATAACTAGCAACTAGTTATTACACTTAAAATCTCAATGATATGTCCAAGTTAATTATCTTAATATCCGTTTTTTTTTTGGAGCAGGACTATTAGAAAAAGAAAAACATGTTATAGCATCGCCTGTTGTGACCACTACGAATAATCAACCTAAGGAACTCGGTAAAGTCAATTGGCTCAGAGATATCAAAGACGCTACTACCCGGTCTGCGAATGAACACAAGCCTATTTTCCTGCTATTTCAAGAAGTACCCGGTTGTTCGACCTGTCGCAACTATGGTCATAATGTATTGAGCCATCCTTTGATTGTCGAAACCATTGAAACCTACTTTGTACCGCTTGCCATTTATAATAATGAAGGAGGAAAGAACAAAGAGGTTTTAGATTATTTTAAAGAACCCACCTGGAATAACCCGGTGGTCAGAATTATCAGTGACAAAAAGGAAAACCTCATAGATCGGATCAGTGGAAATTATTCTGTCCTTGCCCTAACGGAAGCTATGATTGAAGTAATGAAAGGGAAAAAGATTAAAATCCCTGAATACCTTCAACTACTCCAAAACGAATTGTCTGCCACTCAAAATGGAACCGAAACCGCTTACCTTTCTATGTACTGCTTTTGGACAGGTGAAAAAATATTGGCGGACATCAATGGCGTTGTGGAAACACAAGCTGGGTTTATGGACGGAAAAGAAGTGGTCAAAGTAGATTATT
>JBLHJZ010000230.1:0-7398 GCA_047619515.1 Saprospiraceae bacterium
TCCACTTTTTTATAAAATAAATTCAAGCTCAACAGACCTATTTTATTACTGTGAACTGAAAAACCCAAATCGTAATTCCAGGCGATGGATGGCTTAAGGAATGGATTACCCGAAGTAAAAGGTTCGGTTGTCAATTCAGTAATAACAACTGTAGGAGAAAGCAATCGAAAATCAGGACGGGTGTTACTCTTATAGACAGCTCCTTGTATTAAGCTCCAATCGTTTATTCGGTATTTCAGGTTGAGTGAAGGAAAGAAAAAATCGTTTTCCCGATCTACGGAAATGGAATCTGGAGTTCCCCTCACACCATTTCCATTTGCTGCCAATATCTCAATGTGATATCCTTCGTAAGTAGTATTTTCTTTTTCAAAACGAATGCCCGGCAAGACCATTAAATTTTTACCAATTAGAAATTCAGCCATGGTGTATCCAGCAACTATTTCCTCCGTATTCGAGTAATCTTGAAAATAATTATTGAAACCGTTTTTTTGATAGAAATTCGGATTTGCCTGATAGAATTGATCTTGCATATCGGTTAACAAGCTGATATCAGCTCCCCAACCTAATTGATAACGGCCATCCAGAAATTCTCCGGGCTTGTAATTCTGATCCAGGAAATTATTGGCGGAAATGCCGCGCTGCTCACTCAGGTTAGTGTCAATCCAAGGATACAAAGCAATAAGCGCTTGTTTCGGTCCAACACCTGCACCAAATTGATAATTGACAAAATCCTGTACATTGTCACTTTCTCGTTCAAGTCTGTGATATTTGCCACCGACGGAAAATGTACCTGAAACCCTATCAGAAATCTTAAATGGAATGTCCCAGTCCAGCTTGACGTCATAATTCTTATCAGTAAGTGAACTTTCCGAGAAACTCATCGTCTGTAGAAAACTTTCATTCACACTAGTTCCGCCATATTCTTCCAATACTTCAGCGGGTTGTCGGAAAATCAGCCAGTCCTGATTGATAGGGTCGGCTCCATCACTTAGTTCAACAAAATTAAAGTCTTGTCTGGGAGTATTATGTTTTGCATTAGAATAGGCCAAAGTCAAACTCAATTCCGTATTTAGGAACTTAAATGTATTCTCAAGAGAATTTGTCAAAAGTTTTGTATTGGCCTGGTACTGAGCAGACCGATTGGCAAATGGTTCATTTGGTCGGATAAATGTGTAGGTGTTGACCCTTTCAACTACATCATCTATTTTTTGATTGTACAGGCTGAACAATTTTATATTCACAAAATCTGATTTGTAATCGAGTATTAAGTTGCCTCCATGTCGTTCCCTTTTTGTGAGATTATCCGAGAGTGCTGTACCTTGGGTTCTCAACTTAAATTCTTGTTCTCCGGTCAGGTTACCTTCGCTATCTAAGGTTTGAAACAAGATGGGTTCGCTGTAATTTCCACCAAACCTGTGAGAGGGGAGCTGTTTTCTTTCTGTCGATAATTGCAGTCTTGCTCCAAATTTATTGTTGAAAAAACGGTTGCTAACAGCGCCGACAAATTTGTAATTATTGATTGAACTTCCTAACTGGTTATATCCACCTTCTGCACTACCATTATAATGGAGTCCTTCTTCGGCTTCTTTTATTTTCAAATCTATAGTCCCGCCGATTGCATCAGCGTCCATATCTGCCCTCAAACTTTTAGAAACTTCAACACCTGCAAGCATTTCACCTGTTATTAGGCTAAGGTCTGCGCTACGGTCAAATTCATTGGTTGAAGCCATTTTTACTCCACCAATGGTCACATTACTATATTTAGGCGACAAGCCCCTGACAACTATTTTATTGGCTTCGCCCGATGAACGTTGGAGTGAAATACCGGGCAGCCTGCCAATGGATTCAGCTACGTTCGCATCGGGCAGTTCTTCCATTTTTTCTGCGGAAATAATGTTAACAATTTTATTGGAAGCAAGCTGTTCGTTGATGGCTGCTATTTGCCCGCTGGCCTGAGCGGAGACCGTAACTGTTTTCATGGTGTTCCCATAAGACAACTCAAAATTCAATTTCGTAACTTCATTGTTATTTACTTTGGCAGGTTTCACTCCTTTGGCATATCCAAGGTAGGAAACCACTACATTATAGGTCCCTGGTTCTATTTTTAATTCATATTTCCCTTCCAGATCGGTTGATACTCCAATGTTTGTTCCTTCAATAATGACACTTGCCCAAGACAGCCCTTCCCCCGTTTCTGCATCAACCACTTTGCCCGAAATGATCCCTATATCCTCGAAATGGATAGCGCCATTGGAAAAGAATCCAAATGTTAAGAAAAGCAGGATGATTAGCAGTCTGAGGGCCATAATGGTTTGTATTCTTTGGTGAATCTTAAAAAGTTGCTAAATCGATTTAGCAATTTAAGCAAATATAGTATATTCTGTTTATTTCTGCAATAAATCATGATAATTTTGTAAAAATAATTCTGTTCAGAATTCTATTTCGTATGCTTTGTGGCAAATTTTACGAAAGATTTCCGACTTCCTAAAGCCGAATCAATTTATCCGTCTCTGCACTTTGGTAAGCAGCATAGATAATCTTTAAGGTGCCCTGCACCTCTTCCAAACCAGACAATGGTTTTTTATTTTCTAAAATTCTTCATTCAACTAACCATTGCGCCAGCCTTTATCAACAAATCTCGAGTAGCCTTAATACCAGCATCTGCATCTAATACTTCTCCTTCATATTCAATTCCTATATAGCCTCGATAACCAGCATCTTTTACGATTTGCAACATTTTCACATAATCGGTATGCGTCTCATTTCCTTCACTATCAAAATCATGGCTTTTGGCACTTATCGCTTTGGCATAAGGCATCATTTCTATTACGCCTTTATAACGGTCATATTCTTCTATACAGTTACCACCCCACCTACGTCCGTTGTCTCGCTTGATACAAAAATTGCCAAAATCTGGAAGTGTTCCGCAATTATCCATGCCTACGTTTTTCATAACGTCTGCTAACCAAGCACCATTAGAAGAGTAACTCCCGTGATTTTCTACAATTATATTCAAGCTATCTTTAGCCGCATATTCTGATAATTTGCCTAAGCCATCTACAGCCGCCGTGCCCACTTCTTTTGCCGTACCTACACCAAAAGCATTTACTCGAATAGAATGACAGTCTAAAAACTTAGCAGCATCTACCCATTTATAGTGATTTTCGACCGCTTTTGCTCTCTCTGCCTCATCCAAAGCACCCAAATTCCCTTCGTTATCTATCATAATCAGTAGACTCTTCACGCCATTATCATCTGCACGCTGCTTCATTTGTTTGAGAAAAGCAAAGTCATTGGCTTTATCTTGAAAAAACTGACTGGAATATTCTACCGCGTCAATCCCAAAGTCATTTTTGGTTTTCGCCGAAAAATCTAAATTGTCCAATTCACCGCCAAAAAAAGCTTTATTTAAAGACCATTGTGCCAAAGAGATTTTGAAAAACTGTTTAATGGTCATATCTTCCATCTTATCTTTTGTTTTGGTAACGCCCGTGTCAATTGTTTCCTTGACGGTATCACAGCTATAAAACCCTAATAGGCCAATACCTGCTGTAAATTGGCCTGCTTGAAGTAGGAAGTTTCGTCTTGTTTTTTTCATCGTTTTGTTTTTGCTATTAAGAGACGCAGAGTCTAGGATTAAAAACCTGAAAATCAATAGCTTACCAGAATTTTATCTGACTTCTCACCTATTCTTCGCTCTTACCTCCTCCAACTGTACTGCAACTTCTTCCTTCATGTATTTTTCAGTTAAAGGATAATAATACATGATGACCACTGAAATCAAGGCGCCAACGGCTGCGAAAATGCTTATCATCAAACGGATACCCATAATAGATTCAGGGGTTTGCGCTTCATTTGCCATAAACCCAAATGCTGCCAATATCCAGCCGCTGATAGCACCGCCAATGGTCCATCCTAATTTTTGCGACATGGAGGAAGAGGAAAATATTAGCCCCGTTGCCCGGTGTCCCGTTTTTAATTCGGAATAATCGGAAACATCCCCATACATAGCCCAGATTAATGGAAAAACAATAGCGGAGGAAATGCCTATTAAAATATTGATTAAAAATATTAACTCAATTTGCTGGGGTGGAAGAAAGAAAAAAAGAATGCATAAAAACGCACATGTAATTCCGGAGAGCATAAATGTATTTTTCTTGCCAATCCGGGTAGCCACAGGAATGGCCAGTACAACACCAATTAAACTGGTTGCATAACCACTACTCATAAATGCAGACGCCAATGCACCTTGAGTCACTTCCCCAAAAAATACGATCGTCTGGTCACCAATAAAATATTTGAAATAATATAAAATAGCCGCTCCCCGCAAGGAATTAAAAACCAATACCGCAATGGCTGCTCCGAGCATAATAAACCAGGGTTTGTTTTTTATTAAATCATTGAGGTCTTCTTTTAATGTAGATGATTTTACCTCTTCCGGGTCGAGTCGTTCTTTTGTACCGACAAAAGTCAGAACGAAAAATATGCCTGCCACTATCGCATAAATTGCAAATGTCTTTTGATAAGCGGAAGCCAAATCACCCGTTGCATTAAAATATTCCACCATATAATTGGCCGTTGCCGTTACCATCAGCCCCGCACTAAAGCCTCCAATAAATCGAAATGAGGCGAGGGAAGTCCGTTCGTCCGTGTCTTTTGTCATCACGCCGAGTAAAGAGGCGTAAGGGACGTTGACAGCTGTATATACCATCATCATCAGGGTGTAAGTGATATAGGCATAAATGAGTTTGCCATTTGGACTTAGATCGGGCGTAGTAAAAGTGAGAATACCTATGATGGTAAAAGGAGCTGCGCCGTACAAGAGATAAGGCCTGAATTTGCCCCAACGGGTTTTGGTACGATCGCAGATCATGCCCATGATCGGATCGTTGGCTGTGTCCCACAAGCGGGCAATTAGAAACATCGTTCCTGCTGCCGCCGCGGTTATTCCAAATACATCGGTATAAAAAAACAACAGGAACATGGAGAACAATGTCCAGAATGTGGAGGAAGCAAAATCGCCGAAGCCATAAGATATTTTTTCCTTTAAGTTCAGTTTGCCAGGTTGGTTCATTATTTTTAGTTTGAATTTGATACGGCTTTAAACAAAAGATTATCAATTGGTTAAACAACAGAAAATGATCAATTTATCAAAAAGCTTAAACGATTTAGCACAAAGATAAAAAAAATGGTCAAACGCAAGATTCCCGGTAAATAAAATTAACATCCAACATGATATTTTCAACTTGGCCATTGTTTTGCCCATTTTCGATCATGTCAACGAGTATCCTGACCGCTTCTATACTCATAAGCTCTAGCGGCTGTACGATAGCTGAAATCGGGGTATAAGCCACCTTGTAGGCGTCGGTGTCATCAAAGCTGATCACGGAGATGTCGTCGGGAATACTGGCCCCAAATTCCTTCAGGCATCCAATACCGATGATAGTCAGCTTTCCTGTAGTGAAGAGCAGGCCATCAGCGCCTGCTTCTAATATTTCCTCGATCGCCTCTTTAATGAGGTCTTTATTGTGGCTAAATTGGAGTTGCTTAATCAATGCCGGATTGACCGTTAATCCATTTTCCGTCAAAGCATCTTGGTAGCCTTGTACCCTTTGTTGCATCGTCACCAGTTGGCTATTAACATTTAATATGGCAATGTTTTTCCGATTGTTTTTTATCAGCCGTTCCGTGGCTCTGTATCCTGCCTGGTAATTGTTTATGATGACTGTGTGGCTTTCCACTTTTTCAAAAGACCTGTCAACCACCACGAATGGTATTTTTTGATTTTTCAGGCCGAGCAATTCTTTTTCACTACCGATCGGAGGAGTTAGAATGAACCCATCTACCTGTCTGTTTTTCAGGAGATCCAATTCGGCTTTAAATTTTTCTTTTTTTTCATCTGAATTGGCGATGATCACCTTGTAGTTATGCCTGGATGCCTCATTCTCTATGTGCCGGGCAAACTTTGCAAAAAATGGGTTGGAAATATCTGCGATGATGAGTGCGATGGTTTGAGATTTTCCCGTCCTCAAACTTTGCGCTATATAATTAGGTGTGTAATCCATGCGCTTGGCCGTGGCCAATACTTTTTCGGCCATGGCATCGCTGATCCGTTTCTCTTTGGCTTTTCCATTGAGGACGAAGGAGACCAATGCTTTTGAAACGCCCAGCTCTTCAGCAATATCTTTTATGGTAGTCTTATTCTTTTTTGGCATTACTGTAAATTATTTTGAATTAGATCTTTTGCAAAGGTAACAAATGACAATGGGAGCACCAAGGCTTCTTAATTTGGATAAAAGCAGTTAACATTCATCAAAGTTAAGGTTTATCATTTTTGATCGAGCAAGGTGTGAGCTTGATAATTATTTGGCATTAAAAGGCACTCATCAAAGCATACTAAATGACCAGTTCTGTTCACCCCTAATATACTTCTTATGAGTGAAAACTATTTTAGATGAGCATAATCCTCTATTGCTAATTCAATGAGACAATCCGTCATCGTCTTTTCTTCCTCCACTATCTTTTTCTTACTCCCCACATAAAGCGAAAACGGCAGATCAATAGTAATCCGCTTAGTGCGCTCTTTCTCCTGTGGTAGCGGTCATAAAACCACCTACCCCTTCCGCATTTTGCATTCCGTCACAAACTGCTTAACCCAAAAATAAATCTGAGCCCTATGGAGAATGGCGCTCCCTGCAATCAGCAATAATGAAGCAATAAAAGTGGTGTTTCTCATCATTTCAAAAATAGAAATGTATGTGGTCATCATTGTCCTGACAAATATTAATTCAATTGCGATAACGAAGGCGGTTGCCAACAACAAAAGGATAGCAAGACCCCGTGCATTAGTTAAATAGGCAGGCTTTTTTCTCAACAAACATTTCTTCAGAAAGCGTTGTACCATTTCGTTATAAGGAGTGATTTTAGTCAACTCCCGGAGAATATGCTCTGTCTGATCATATTCCATGAGATTATAACAAGACGCTGCTTTTTTGAATAATAACTCGGTGTAAATATCCTGTCCGTTGTAAAATTTTATATTATTGATAATGGAGGCTTGGATGGCAATGTCGACTACTTTGACATGGCTTTGGTAAGCACCGATCTCGAACAAGGCATTGGAATAGCAAATCAATAATTCGAAATATTCGCTGAAATTCAGGTGAGGAATGTTTTCTTTATAAGATTCATAAAACCGGACTATTGACAAGTGCTCATTGCCTTCAATAGTTTTGAACTCAGTGTAAATTTTTGAATAAAAGGTAACGGAAAGGTTAGTCATTTTTGGTTAAAATTTTCCTAATTCGCTAAGTACACAGGCTTTAGCCTGTTAAGTGTTAAAAGAACAGACTAAAGTCTGTGGTACTGTTGCTTAAAAATACGGCTAAAACTAAAATA
>JBLHJZ010000231.1:0-7386 GCA_047619515.1 Saprospiraceae bacterium
TACTAAACCAGTCTCAGAAAGGAAAGGCCAATTTCTTTGTATTGGATGCTTTCAAGGACTATGACCAGCCAATGGCGATGCTGCCAAACAATACGCAGCGTGCCTATGATATGATCGAAACAGAATCAAACTATCAAAGCCTGATCAATTTCTTGTTGGAAAATGTATTGGTGACAGATAGTGATGATTTTAAAACCGAGGTAAATGATAAAAGTATCACGCTGCTTTCAAAAAGTGGCCGTTTTATCAAAAGGAAATACAGTATTTCCGGTGGCTCCGTTGGTTTATTTGAGGGAAAGAAAATAGGAAGAAAGAAAAACCTGGAGGTTTTAGAAAAAGTCATCAAACAACTGGAAAAAGAAGAGCAAAAGGTTTCTACAGAGTTTTTTACCCATAAAGGCAAACTGGAAAAGTTGAAATCACAACTGAATAATGCAGCGATCAGCAGTACACGGGAAGCCTTGAATCAATTGACCCAGCAGAAAGTTTCGCTGATGACTCGTCTGGAAAATTTCGAGACTTTCTTAAAAGAAACCACTGCCAGAAGAACACAGGCAGAGACTCAGATTTCAAATTTAGAAATCTCCAATGCAAGTATTGAAAAAAATCTCCTGATTCATCGCAAAATAGCGGATGAGGCAAAAGAGAAGATTTCCAATACGGATGGAAGCTATCGGGAAGTTGCCGAAAAGCTAAGCACTGCCTCTACGGCTTATAATGAGAAAAATATTGAATTTATCCGCCAGCAAAATAAAGTCAATACGATCCAACGGGAACTGACTTTCAAAGAAAATCAGCTCTCAGAGACTAAACATAGCCTGGAAAGTAATCAATTGATCGTTGCGGAATCCGAAGACGAGTTGATCTATATCGTAGCAGACATCAAACAGTTGGAGGAAGAGTTATTGATAGCTTATGCTCAAAAAGAGGAAAAAGAAAAGAACCTGACGAATGCAGAGCAGACTTATTTTCAAGGACGTGGCGGTATCAATGAGACCGAAGATAAATTGCGAAATGTACATAAAAAAAGCCAGGAGACCCAAAGTCTTATCAATAACCTAAAAGACAAATTTACGGATCTCAAGCTGGAATTTACGTCTATTGGGGAGCGCTTAAAAATAGAATTTGGCGTAGAGCTCAACGATGTGATGGCGCGGGAACCCGACGAAAGCCTTGATCCTGTAGAACTTCAGGAGAAAGTAGGCCGGCTCAAAAATCGGCTGGACAATTATGGGGAAATCAACCCCATGGCGGTGGAAGCCTACGACGAGATGGATGAGCGATACAAAAATATTGCGACCCAGCGAGATGATATCGTAGAAGCTAAAAAATCTTTGCTCGACACTATCAAAGAAATCGAAGAAACGGCAACCGGACACTTTCTGGAAGCTTTCGGCAAAGTGAGGGAATACTTTATTGATGTATTCCGGACGCTGTTTTCCGAGGATGATACCTGTGATCTCCTGCTGGAAAACCCCGATAATCCTTTGGAATCTCCGATACAGATTATCGCCAAACCAAAAGGGAAGCGCCCACAAAGTATTAATCTGCTGTCAGGAGGGGAGAAAACCCTCACGGCTACGGCGCTGTTATTCTCTCTTTACCTGCTTAAACCTGCACCGTTCTGTATTTTTGACGAGGTAGATGCTCCACTGGATGATGCCAATATTGAGAAATTCAATAAGATCATCCGAAGATTTTCGGAGAAATCACAGTTTATTATCGTTACCCACAACAAGCAAACTATGGCGGCAGTGGACGTGATCTATGGCGTTTATATGCAGGAGCAAGGGGTATCGAATGTGAGTGCGGTCGACTTTAGAGAACTGGATCATGCTTCGACTTTACAGGAAGTGGTGGGGTAGGGCTACACAATATCCTCAAATTCCTCTTCTTCATCAAATTCGATAAACCGGTCCATGGCCTGGACCTTGGTATGAAGCTGGTTTTTAAAATTTTCTAAAACTCCCTCGATAAATTTTTCATCCACAAGTTTTTTGACATCCTCCAGATGACTGAGCTGGTTAGTCATTCTAAATTTATAGGATTGTTCAAATTGCGCATTTTCAAACTTCACCGTGATGCGGGTATCCATTTTGAAAACGGTAATTTTTAAAGTGGGATGAGCGATGTCGCCAATGATTCTCATAGATTAGTTTTTATTTTCTGCAAAAGTAAGAAACCCTTTCAGCTTTCACTGAAAGGGTAGTGTAGATTTTCTAATTTCTTGCATGTTTGGAGAAATGCAAGAAAAAATAAGCAACGATACCAGTATTTAAAATAAATCATCTTTTTGATCCCTAAAGATAAAAGGATGATAATAGCCTCAAATACGGGTATCTACTCTCGGATTTAAAACTAAATCCAGGTAGTTTTTATTGTCTAAAAACCCCTGTTGTTAAAAATCTGTTTTTGAGAGCAATAGGATATTCGCCTATTTCCAATTGTATAAAAGTGCGCTGAATGTTAAATTAGGATTCATATAATGAGTTCAAATCAACACTCCTAAAAATTGGAAAGGGTTAGGTTCGTTTTAGCGATACCTATTGCCTGTTTAAAATAAAGTCCGAAGAGCATTCGGTACCTCTCATAATGCCGGTTGAAATTAATAACATCACAGAACCTGTTTTACTTATTCAGGCAAATCTCTCCGCTGAATAATTGTCAAATCTTGCCGATGTTTGCTTTCTTATCATTCTCAAAAACGTGAACGGAAAAAATAAAAAGCTATACTTCGAACGGCTTGAAAAAGTGATTTTGTAAAATCTTAAAAACTCGTGATTCAAGCCTTCTCAGAACCTGTTCTGAGCCAGTCGAAGAATGACAAATAATTGAAAACCAATCTTTTGTCATACTGAGTGCTGCTACAAAGCCTCGAATGAAAATCACGACGTTATCCCGCACGAAGTATATTACTATTTGTACCGCCAGATTTTAATAGGTATTCTGATAGTGTGTGGGCCGGGCACAAATAAATAATAAGGTTGAATAAACCTAAGCTACTGATAATCAGTGAATAAGCGAACTGGGTAACGTATAATAACGGTAGGCATCAAAAGCAAAACGGTAAATCCGTCAGCTAATGTAACTGGTATGTGTCAATCTCAATGTGAATGTATACAATTTATTTAAAATGTCAAAATTCTTTTTCAATTGCCTGCGAAAATAGTTGATAAAGCTCCTCCCAATCCGGATGACCCCGGAGTAAATGCAGATGATTTTGGATCGTTTTTTTGTCACCTCTTCTAGCGGGGCCGGTTTGCATTTCCCTGGGATCGTGCTGCTGAATTTTATCCGCTGTTTCTAAAATCAGGGGTTTTAAAATATCGAAATTAATGTCCTCTTTCGCAGTCAGCTGCTTTGCGATGCTATACAAGTGGTTCGTAAAATTATTGACAAAAACAGCCGCAACATGGAGGGCACTTTTTTGGGGGTCATTTATCTCGTACACATTAGGACAAATGATTTCTGCAATTCGTTCCAGCTTTTTTAAGTTTGCCTTTTGAGGGCTGTAGATGCAAAGTGGCAAGGCTTCAAAGTCTGCTTTTTTTGTAATGGAAAAAGTTTGCAAGGGATAAAAGCAGCCATAGTTTTTGAAATAGGGTTTCAATATCACGGAGGCCACCGCACCTGAGGTATGCGCAACCAGTCTTTTTTCGATCAATGGGCTCAACTGTTTAGCCACTTCTTCGATCGCATCATCATGAACTGCAATGATATATAAATCTGCATCCCTGCCAAGCTGGCTCAGGTTGTTGATTGGGCTGGCATTTATCGCTTTTGCCAGCTTCCTTGCTTTGGTAATTTTTCTACTGAACACCTGGTCTACCTGAACACCCTTTTCAAAAAAACGATGTCCAAGATGATGCCCGACATTTCCGGCACCGATTAATACGACTTTGTAAATAGACCTTGACATGACATTATCAGGTTTGTTTCCGGCGATAAAACATACTCGATAGCATGCCCAGCATCATCATAATAGATCCCAGCCAAAAGAAATTGATACCGGGGAAGACAATGGCTTCCAAAACAACATAATCTGAACGAAGGGCATCTTCTGTGATTTCTACGGGTATCAACTGGTCTTCTTTTTCGGCTTGTGCAATACCGATTTTTACCGTTTTATCATTTGGATTAATTTCTAAAAACTTAAAATGTAATCCCAGTTCTTCCACCTGGTCTTTCAGGTTGAAAGGCTGGTTTCCACGGATAAGGTAAATGGGCTCTGCATACCAGGGTTTACCTTGAGTATCCTGGATGTTCAATTTTGCACCGACTGCGATATCTCCTTCTTCCTTTACATATTCTGGTTTTTCCGGTTCTGTATTAAAGCCCTGGAAAATAACCTTAGCGCCATTAAAATTAACTTCATCGCCTTCTTTAAACGTTAATTCTTTATAAGAAAGCTTTTGATCTATATCGAAAACCCTGGCAAAAATCTCTTCTGGTAACTGTACCCGGACACCAAGATCATTGATCTGAGTCGGGAAATTATACACCAGATTATTTCTCAACAAGAGCATCGGTTCTGCTGGCCAGCCATTCTCAAACCCTATTTTTTTGAACACCATTTTTATACCGATGACGATATCTTTTTCTTGTTTCTCGTATTCCGGATGGGTCGGATTCCGGGAGACCTCTTCAACAATCGCAAAGTATTTTTCAGTAAAAATGGTGTCTCCGATGAGTGTTTTATAGGATTCAAATTGTAAACTGTCCTCCATATTATGGCGGGCCTCAATATCCGCTTCGACGATAGGAAGGTTAGCAATATGAGTAAAAATATCTTTGCCCAGATAATGTTTCGTGGATGGATTAAAAGCGGCGACTTTGGTCAATTGGTTATTATACAAAGCCACGGGTTTGACAGAGAACTCATCAACTACATTCCCATCCTCATCCATTTGTTCATAGTCGATACTGAAAATCCGCTCATTTCCAATCATTGTATCATTCGAATAAGTCACCCGGTAGCCGCTCATATACATTGGCATATTCTTAAAAAGCAATATGTTTTTATCCAGGAGACTTTCCTCTAGCAAATCTTTTTGAGCGAAACGATTGGAAGATATATGTTGCTTATTCAGTCCCGATGCGATAGCACCTACGATCATCAGCCCGAATCCTATATGTGAAAAAGAGGAACTGGCTAATTTTAAATTTCCTTTTAAAAAGGTGATGATATAATCCAGGTTACTGACGACTGTAAAAATTGCAGTCAGCATCAATAGCAGATGTTGCCAGGCCACGATAGTCAACCATAAGGTAGTCAGATAGGTAAGGACTCCTGCGATTAGCAAAGCTCCTCCCGCATGTTTGCTGAATTTCGCAATTTGGCTCTTCCAGTTTCGTTCATTGAAACGTAAAAACTGGGCAAATCCGGACAGTGTACCAATCAATATGGCAATCCAGAGTTGGTATTTATTATGATGCGCTACCTGATCTTTGATGGTAACCGCATCAAAGGTCGGATCAAAAAAGCCAGCTATTTTATTAAAAACAGGTAAAGAAGTAGAAACCGTGATCAGAATAGCAGAGAAGAATAAAACCAGGGAACCGATAAACATCCAAAATTCCTTGGTTGGTGTGCCTTCTTCTTTTGCTGGCTCCGGTACTTTTTTATAATGCTTGAAAAACTGGTAAAGGGTGATCGCCAAAAAGAAGACCATCAGTGCGATTAATTGATATTCTAAGCCCATTTCCGTAAAAGCATGGACGGAAGTTTCTCCCAGCACTCCGCTTCTCGTCAAAAAGGTAGAGTACAAAATAAACACGAAACTAAGCCCATAAAACAAGTAGGTAGTTCGAATAGAATAGCCAGTATTGCGGGCTACCAGGTTAGTATGTATCCCGCCGATAAGAAATAGCCAGGGCACCAGCGACATATTTTCTACGGGATCCCAAGCCCAGTAGCCACCGAAACTCAAGGCTTCATAAGCCCATGCGCCACCCATAAGGATACCCGTTCCTAAAATAGCACCAGAGAATAAAGCCCAGGGCATTACCGGTTTGAGCCAGGCCTTATATTGTCCTGTCCAATAGCCAGCTACTGCGAAAGCAAAGGGTACTATAGTCGAAGCAAATCCAAGGAATAGCGTAGGCGGATGGATGGTCATCCAATAATTCTGGAGAAGCGGATTCAAGCCCGTTCCTTTTATTAAGCTCAAATAATCTGCATTGGCAAAAATGGGCGCCTGCATCGTATCCCTAAGAAAAAGCAAGGGATTACTACCGATTTTAAATTCCCATTCACCGGCTCCAAAATGTAAGCCCAAAATCATACTTCCTATCAATACCTGTGCAGCGGCGACGATGCTCATCACTGGAGATTCCCACTCTTTAGCTTTCCGGATCAAAACCCATCCAAGAATCACATGCCAGAACATCCAGAGTAAAAAACTACCTTCCTGGCCTTCCCAAAATGCGGAAGCGAGGTAGCGATAGGCTAAATCTTCGTTTACATGCGCCCATACGTACTGGTATTCGTAATAGCGCTGTGTCATCACATAAAAGATAATGCCAATGACCGATATGATGCTGATGCCATGAAGACTATAGGCTGTCCGGCCGATATTTCGCCAGCTATTAGCTTCGGGTAGTGATCGCCGTTGCGTTCCGAAAAAATAGGCAACGGAGGCCAATATGCTACAAACAAAGCTAAATACGATTAAAAAACGCCCGATCTGACCAGGCAAGAGATGTTCACCGATGTATTCCATAGAGGAGGGTTTCCTTGTTTTTACTTGCAATGTCAGGAGTCAAAGGACAGCGGTCAATGGTTCAATGTCCTGACCGCTTATCTTTAAATCCTGACCACTACTAAATTTTCTGCTGTTCTTTCTTCAAATAAATTTCTTCGTCCTTATATTTAGAGGGGCATTTCAGTAATATCTCATCTGCCACGAAGTCATTTCCTTTCATAGTCCCAGTCACCACGATCTGCTCGGACATTTCAAAATCCTGAGGTTTGCTTTGGTTCAGGATTACCTTTTTCTCCACGCCTTTATCATCTTTCATAAAAAAGGAAAAATAATTCGGATCTTTCATCGGGTTATACTCCATGGGTCTATCCTTGGATAATTTGCCAACTGCTTTGACCCTTGCCCCGGAGGAGGCCGCTTGTTCGAAATTAGAATATTCGGTCACATCGGACATCATGGAGATTAAGGCGCCTACCGCTACTGCTATCATTACTAAACCTATAATATGAATTTTTTGCATAGCTGATTATTTTAAGATTTGAGGGATATTGATACTTTCAATAGAATAACTGATTTCGAATACTAAAATCTATTAATTAACAAAATTAAGGCAATTTTAGTTGTATTAGGTATAATATAGAGCCTTTTACAAAATAATTACATAACCGTCTCTTTTGGTTGC
>JBLHJZ010000232.1:0-7373 GCA_047619515.1 Saprospiraceae bacterium
ACTATCACTTTCCGCCGCAGGAGGAACTATCTCTTTCACCTTCGGTGAACAGTCTCATAGGCCGCAATCCAATCTTCTACCGTAATTCTGGTCGCAAGTTCTCCGATAAGCTCATAAGGGACTTCGTCCATCTTTTTAAACCGGATACAACTTTTTCCCATGTCTAATTTCCTTTTACTGTGTTTTGGAAATTCATCGGTGAACCATTTTAATAATGTAGGACTTGAGTACACGCCCATGTGGTATACTGCTACGAAGTTTTTTTGAGAAGCTACATTTAAAAAAGGCAGTGGAGTCTTAGGATCGCAATGGTAGCCGTCCGGATATATGGAATGAGGAACCACCCACCCTATCATACCATAGCTCAGTTGCTCCTTGAATCCTTTGGGTAGATTTTTATTGATGATACTTCGGAGTTTTTTGATCACGGGCTGTCGGTCTTCCGGGAGTTGATCGATATAATCCTTGATAGAAGTGGCTTCGTATCTCATGATATGATTATTAAATTGGTTAATAGATTTATAGAAAAAATAATCCTGCTAAGATATTGAATATTGAGAAACTGTCAAAATGTTAATAATTGGTCTGTCAAAACGCTATTCCTTATTATCAATAGTTCAGTCATTCAATCCTCTCCATTTAAAAAATCCTGAAAAGCTTCAACATGTTGACCTACATGGAGCCCATCGACGAGCGCATGATGGACATGAATAGAAACGGGCATTAACCGCTTGCCATTTTGTTCGGTTATTTTACCAAAAGAAATCTTTGGGGTGCTGTCCAGTCGTTTAAAACTTCGGGCATGTGAGAGACCGGTAAATTTCAACCAGGGCAATGACGAATAATGGATAACATTCTCCGAAGCGGATCCGGGAACGAGGTCAGTATTTGCTCTGACTCTTTCGAACTCTTTTTTTGCCACCTGTTCGAATTTTTCAAAATCTTTAAAAAACCCAATATGAGAAAATCCAAAAGTACCGTCCGGTCTATCAACTGTCGCGGAAGCTCCTACCGTATCATACAAGAATACTTCTTCTCCTTCGATTCGATATCGAAAAGCTTCCACTGCGTTAATGGCAAGTATAGATTTATGGAGATAATAAAAAAATAAAGAGGCACCCAGGGCTTTGGCTTTTTGATAGGCCAGGGTACAATCCACCTCCACGGTGACTCCCCAGAAAGGTTCTTCGAAGTTTTTAAAAAAATCGAATTGGGACTTACGAACCCAGGTTTGGAGGTTGATCTTTTTTCGCATTGGCATATATAAAAAGCTTAAGATATTTATTACAAGTTGCGAATTATCTGGTTAACAATATCAAATACCTAATGGGATTCTTTGCCCTGTTAAGGGCTAAATATTGGTAAATCAAGCCCTGAACCATGAGCAGAGTGCCTTTAGGTACTCAATATGATATATTTCAAAAGGATTACTTTTCACAAAAGAGGCGTATACTTAGTCATCGCAACTTGAATTATTTAATACAAATTCTTATTCTTAAAAGGAATCAGCGCCATAATCACTGCTTCGACATATAAACTGGTTCGGTCGATTACATTTTGGGTAAGCAGGCCTAATGCTCCGCCTTGTTGTTTAGAGTTGGATTGTCCGAATACTATATCGTCCGCCTCGCCGAGTTCTTTGCCTTGATGGACGAGAAGGGCTACTTTAGGAGGCAGGAAGAAAGTTCCGGTTCTTGCTTTTCCGGTCTTGTCTTTTGATTTAATGACGATCCAGGCATAGGCATTCATTTCTTCTTCCAGGCTTTCAATCCCTCCTTCTATACCTACCCAATAATCGGCGTCAACCACTTCGGCTTTCGCATTAGTAACACGGTTAGTTGATCCGGTAAAAGTTTCCGCATTGGTCATTGGCTGATCGCTTATCCCAGAAGGTACTGATATACCCTCAAAGGTAAATGTTTCATCCGGGAACATTCTCTCGAAGCCGATTTTGACTGCATTGATCTTGACAGGATTTTTAGAAGCGATGATGACTTTTTTGGGCATTGGTTACTGATATTAATGATTTGGACTAAAGTTGCCAACATGAGTCATTCCGAATATTCGAAATGATTGATTATTTATTTTTCGACGCTGAAGCCCGCCTGTCCGGTCCCTACGGACACGTTCTGTGCCGGCAGGGACGCTGGTTATTATGTTAAAATTATGCTTTTATTAGCACCTTCGGCGCTAATCGACATAAAAAATCATATAAATCAGCGGGCTTCAGCGTCAAATAAAAAAATCGGGATGACTCCTGTTGACTTTCTATACCGCGGGATTCAAATTCCGGGTAGCCAGATTTCCTCCGAGCCAGCCCATCGGAATGTAAGCGACCACTAGATCCAAAACAATAAACCAGAGTGGCCCTCCTACCAGTACTACCATCATGATACCGAAAATAATAAAAAGAACACCCATAGCAATTGCAAATCTCATTTTGTGGTTCACCGCAATTTTAGCAGCAACAAAAGCTGCAGCTAAAGTTCCCAAAGCATGAGCTAAAAAGGGAAAGATAAAATGCTTGAACTTATATAAGTGAATATTGGCTTTTATACTCTCAACATCATCCCCATCAACTCCAGAAGGTAACGGAATAATACTACCACCTAAACTAACCAGCCCTCCGTTTACAAGCATACCAACCATAATTCCGGCTACAACGGCCAGTACGTTTCTTAAAATTGGATTCATTTTTTGTTTGTTTATAGTTAGGAAATTATTTGCAATAATAAATATAAACAAATTGTTTTTAAAAACACAACAAAAAAAAGATTTATGAAAAAAATTAACCTCCCGGAATATTTTTCGCCACTAAATCCAGTATTGCCGATCCGGCTTCTTCCAAGGTTTTACCAAAAGAAAATAATCCCTCCTGATGTCCTGCCATCGCAAATACTTTTTGGTCTGCCACATCGGTTTCGGCGATCAAGCGAATAATTTCATTGGCCATTTCGGGGCTGCCGTATTCTGCCATGGCAACTGTCGTTGGAATTTTATACAAGACCTTTTTCCAAAGAGTTAAATGGTGTACATGAAAAACCGCATTGACTTCGGGGACTTGCGCATAGATCACTGCATGGCTCATGCTTTCGGAAGAAGCGATTACCGGGCCTTCGCAGGCGACCCAATTTTTTGCAATATCAAAATCAACTACTTTGGCATAATGGGTATTATCGAGGCTTTTGAAGTTGCCGGTCTTAGAGCCGCTGATGTAAAAGTGGTTAGCTTCTGCACGTCGGCTTACATTTCCGAAACCTATGCCGTCGGGGTAGGCGCCGACCAGGTTTGCGTTATAGAGTTTTTGTCGCCAATGGTTGAGCGCAGCGATTTGTCCCATGCCAAACGGAGGGCTTTGTCGCCAGGTACTTTGAAATTTTATATAACCTTCGTCAGGGGAGTTTTGCATGGTAATTTAATTTTTTACTTCAACATACTCCGTACAGATTTTGACACAGAGGCTTCGCCTTGAGCGTTCGGCTGAGTTCACTGAATTTTTTGATGTAGCTTTGTTAATTCGGTTTCGGAAGCCTGGTATATACCAAATTCGGTGATAAGGCCGGTGACCAGGCGAGCGGGCGTTACATCGAATGCGTAGTTGGCCGCAGGGCTTTCTTCCGGAGTCAGGAGTACTTGTTTGATAGTGCCTTCATGTTTCCCCTGGATATATTTTACTTCGTTTTCGTTTCGGAGTTCGATGGGAATTTCTTTGATACCGTCCCGGAGCGACCAGTCGATACTACTTGATGGTGTACCTACATAGAAAGGGACGCCATTGTCTTTCGCAGCCAAAGCTTTGAGATAAGTTCCGATCTTGTTGCAGACATCTCCGGTGCTGGTAGTGCGGTCGGTACCGACGAGGATCAGGTCAACTTCGTCATGCTGCATAAGGTGACCGCCGGCGTTATCGGTGATCACGGTATGTGATACGCCATGTTCTTTGAGTTCGAAAGCAGTGATACTTGCGCCCTGGTTTCGGGGGCGGGTTTCGTCGACCCAGACGTGCACCGGAATTCCGGCATCATGGGCGGCATAGATGGGTGCTGTCGCTGTGCCATAATCGATACAGGCCAACCACCCGGCATTGCAGTGGGTCAGGATATTTACAGTATTTTGTTTCTTTTTAAAAATTTCCCGGATCAGCGGGAGGCCATACTCGCCGATCTTCTGGCAGCGTTGGATACTTTCCTGTTTAAGGAGTTGCGCTTTTTTTAAAAAAACTTTTGCCTCCGTGACTTGCCCGTTTTCAATAAGGGCTAATTGCTGATCAACTGCCCAGGCGAGGTTAATGGCCGTGGGTCTGGTGTCTTTGAGTTGATTGGCAAATCGGATCATGTCTTTTTTAAAATCATTATGATCGGCTTCCTGAGCGGCGAGATACATACCAAATGCTGCGGTAACACCTATGAGCGGTGCTCCCCGTACGTGCATGTCTTTGATGGCGGCGGCGACCTCATCCACTGTTTTTAAATCTTCTATCACGAAGTCGTGGGGCAGGTGTCGTTGATCTATGATTTGGATAGTAGTTTCGTCGTTTTCTTTGAGCCAGATGGTGTGGTAGTGTTGGTTGTTTATTTTCATTATTTAATGGTGATGAGTAGTTGATTATTTGGGAGTGCTATTGACGACAAGTTACAAACTTGTTTTTATTTTCTTCTTCCTATACTTCAAACGGCTTGAAAAAGTGGCTATGTTAAATTTTAAAAATTCGTGATTCAAACCTTCAAATGAAAACCACGATTTTATCCCGCGCGAAGTATAGCTAATTTGACAGCCTCGGGGTAAACTTGAAAGAGTGAGCGTGGCTTTACATTATTTTCAAAATCTCCTTAGCTAATTCCTCCGGATATTCGAGTGGTACTAAATGACCGGCATCGGGAAAATTGATAAAATGATTATGCGGCTGTCCCTGTTGCCAATCGTTCCAGACCTGGGTAGTTATCACATCTGAATTTGCTCCTTTCACAACGATCATCGGTGTTTTTAATTTTAATAATTGTTTAAAAATAAAAGGCGCTGTGCTATAAACTTGTGTCTCCCATTCTTTTGAATAAGCGAGTGTTACTTTTCCATTTCCATCAGAAACGATCGCATGTTCTATAAATTCTTTTAATACCCCATCTGAAATTTTTTGAAATACTTTCTTGCTTCGCCACTGTTGATATACTTCTTCTTTTGAATCCCAGCTATCTCTTCTTTTGGCAGAAATTTTGGCTATGGGGATTATTTTTTTTCTGATTGAAACAGGGAACAAACCACTTAGTCTAATTAAATAATTATCAAAAATTACGGGATCTAGCAGGATGAGTTTTGAAAACAAATCCGGTCGTTTTATCGCTGCAATGATGGACGTCACTCCGCCAAGTGAATGCCCTATTCCAATACTATTTTTTAATCCTTGTTCGTCTAAAAACCGAATCAGGTCGTCAGCTAGTTCGTCCCAGCTTTTCAATGATTCCGGCTGCTGATCACCCCATAATGGCCTGAATTTACTGGCAATAACCTTATGTGTTTTTAAAAATGGTTGGATGAATTGTTGGTAGGCTTGGGGTGGGTAGCCATTGGCGTGGGCGAAGTGGATGATGGAGCCATTGCCGCCGAAGTGGTGAAAAGGGATGGGGTGTTTGAAATCGGACATGTTATTATTTACTTTTTTCTATTTCTAATAACATTTTCTTAATCAAGACAATCTGACCTAAATGATAATAGCTGTGTTCAATCACTCCATCAATATTTTTTTGATAGCTTCCATATTTATGCTCTATGAACACTTCCTCCAGTTTTTCATCAGGCATAAGTTCGAGCATATTGGCGAATTTTTCTGCATTATTCCATGTAGTATTTAAAAGTGTTTCCCAATCTTTTTGGGAAGTAATGGGAGGGAGATCAAAACTATACTTGTCTTTAATTTCAAGTGAACCCCTTTCAAAAACGTTCAATATTCCAGCTATATAATAATTGATATGAAAAGTAAGAACTGCTATTGAGTTTAAAGATCCTATTTTCATGGTCGCATGTTTCCAGATTAAGTTTGATAATTGATCCTTATAATTTGTGTTAGCGATCCATACACCGTCTAGAATAACTTCCCTGAATCGATTGGCAATTTGTTTTGTTCGTTCCATAGGTTGTTTTTAAAGCCTGTTTAAAAAACGCGATAATATCCAGATTTTAGATAAGCGCCTTCCGGGAATTTAACGGGGTGATCGACGTCATGGAAAGTTTTTTCAATCAACTCAAATTCTTTATTGGCAGAACGAATCGCATTTTCTGAGATTTGAAAAAAATCATCGGAACTCACTCTTGAAGAACAGGAAGCGAGTAAAAGGGTTCCGTCCTTTTTGACTAATTGAGCAGCCAGCGCTGCCAACTGATGATAATGCGTTTTGGCTTTTTCGATTTCGGTTTCCCGCTTGGCAAAGGATGGCGGATCGATAATAATCAGATCGAATTGCTCCCTTTTCCGGATTAGTGCTTCCATGCCTTTGAAGGCATCTATGGCGACGATAATATGCATCCCCTCATGTGGATTGAGTGCCGCATTTTGTTGCGCCATGGCTAATGCTTTTGCGCTGATATCGATGCTAATGACCTCTTTGGCGCCACCAGCAAGGGCATGTACCGAAAAGCCACCGGCATATGAAAAGACGTCCAGTACTTTTTTATTTTTTGCTAGTTCTCCTACCTTTTTTCGGTTGTTTCGATGATCTAAGAAATATCCCGTCTTATGGCCGTGTATCACATTTGCGGAAAAACTTAGACCGTGTTCTTTGAACATAACTACTTCGCTTTCCAAAACTCCGGAGAGGACTTGGCCTTCTTTTAAATTATGTTCTGCTTCGTTATTTTGTAAAGAGCGGCTCAGGCGGAGTACTGCGGTTTTACAAGCAGAAACAGCCAGCAATTCGGGCAGTATCAATTCCAGGTATGGAAACCAGATAGCCGAATATATTTTCAAAACCAGTACCTTATCATAGATATCTGCGATCAGCCCGGGCAATCCATCGTTTTCCCCATAGATCAGCCGGTAACTATTGGTATCAGTGAGCAGGAGTGGTTTTCTGATTTCAAAAGCGGCCTTGATTTTTTCCTGAAACCAGCTCTTGTCGATGTTTGCAGTCTGATGGTATTGCAAGAGCTTCACTCGGATCGGTGAGTCCGGATCATAAAAGCCACAAGCCAGGAATTTGTTTTTTTTATTATCGTATATGATCGCTAAATCTCCCGGCTTCCCTTCACTGCTTTGTTTAGTGATACTTCCCTCAAATACCCAGGGGTGGCCTTTTTTGACCATTCTTTCAGCGGCGGGTTTGAGTTTGATGGCTATGCGGTTCATTAGCGGTGTAACTTTTTAGCGGTGTAACGGTTTAGCG
>JBLHJZ010000233.1:0-7365 GCA_047619515.1 Saprospiraceae bacterium
CCGCCACGGCTTTTCATATTCTGATAGACGAGGTTGCACAATTGTAATGGCGCTTTGACATTGATGTCCATTATTTTATCAAAAACCCGGGCATCGGATTCTGCGATAGGACCAAACACCGGATTCGTTGCGGCATTATTGATCAGGATATCTACTCCACCATAAAGCTCAACTGTTTTGTCGACAAGGTTAGCAAGCTGTTGGTCGTCGCCCACATGGCAGGCAATACCGGTGACGTCGAGCCCTCCTGCTTTCAATACATCAGCAACGATATCCAGGCTCTCCTGATTTCGGCTACTGATGACGACTTTTGCTCCGAACTCCGCCAGTACCCGGGCCATCCGCTCGCCAATACCTTTACTGGCACCGGTCACAATGGCTACTTTCCCGCTGAGATCAAATAAATTACTGGCGTTTCTTGGTTTTTTTTCAACTGGCATTTTTTTGATATTTTTTTGAGTGCCTGGCAAATTAGCTGAATGTGACTATTTTTTATTGCCACAAAGGCATCAAGACACAAAGTTATTCGGTACCACCCGATAATTTGTCAGGCACGCTATTTTTTTACAAACCAAAATTGCGCTCTGATATACGGACACGAAAGGCGATTTCTATACCCCTATCATTTTGTCGTCGGTCTAAAAGATTCGCATGATACAGTTTTTTGATAAAAAAAAGTAGGAAAGTTTATCCCCGTTTAAAAAATAAGCGCCTGCTAATCTTTAAATTTGCAGCATAAACCTGACCTTTGGCTTTTGACCAATAACTTTTTTACAGCTTAAATTTTATGTTTAAATACTTTCTACTTCACAAACCTTATAACTACCTCAGTCAATTCACGAAGGAGGTACCCGAACACCTGACTCTGGCAGACCTGGGGAGCTTTCCCAAAGAAGTCTATCCGGTAGGCCGATTGGATAAGGATAGTGAAGGATTGCTGTTGTTAACGGATGATAAAAAATTGAACCATAAACTTCTCAATCCTGCCTTCAAACATCCCCGGACATACTGGGCTCAAGTGGAAGGTCTGTTTAACGTTCAGGCTATGGATACCCTCCGACAGGGCGTTGATATTTTGATCAATAAAAAATTGTATAAAACTTTACCGGCATCGGTTGAAATATTAAAGGAGGTAAAAGGAATCGAAGACCGTGATCCCCCCATCCGCTATCGGGCTAGTATTCCGACATCTTGGATTCAGTTGACCTTGATCGAAGGGAAGAATCGCCAGGTAAGACGTATGTGTGCTAAGGTAGGTTTTCCAGTTTTAAGATTGGTACGTGCGAGTATTGGGCGGCTGAATTTGGAAGGTATCCCGAGGGGTGAGTTTGTCGAAAGGAAAGAGGAGGATATTTATAAGGCTTTTGATTTTTAATTTACTCCTCAGCATTTTCTAAGCCTTTAATCAGGCGGCTGAGCCTACAAATTTATAATGCTATCCTTATATTTGAAAAGTAAAAAGCAATATAAATAACAAAAAGCAATCAAGGCGCAGATTTATCAAACTCGCTGCAGCAGGAACAGCGCTGGTTTATTCTCCTTTCGTTTTTGGATAGACGCCATCTGGAATGTCCAAAAATCCAGTTATTGAAAAATTTCTAAAAGCATGCAAAGAGGGAGAAATAGAGACCGTAAAAAATATGTTGTCCATTGATCAAACACTTTTAACAGCAAAAGATAATCAAGGTCGTAGTGGCTTTGCCATTGCTTTGCTAGCTGGAAATCAAGACATCGGTAATTTTTTATAAGAATCAGGCTATCAGACAGATCTTCACGAAAGTGTATTGGATTTGGATTTGGATCGAGTATTTGGCGTGTATATGCTAATTGCGGCAATCCAAATATCAATACCAGAAATGAAGCTGGTTCGACGCCTCTCCAAAAGGCACTTCTCCATCCAGATATGTCGAGGCCCATAATCGCCCACATATTTTTTCATATTTTCTAATTCATTTTTTTAGTCTGGCTTTAAAATGAAGGCTAAGTGTTTGATATATTCTGCTAAATAAAAATGTTGTGAACTTTTAGCATAAGCTATTTTAAATGCGGCAAGTGCTTCTGTTTTTTTATCTAAAGCAAAAAGGGCCATCGCTTTCTTTATTAAGGAATCCTGACGCCATAATACGTTGTTGGAAATTAATTGACCTCTCTCCACGTGTGTGGTATTTATTCTATAAATTTGTGCTGTAGTGTCACTGGCAAATTTCCATTTCTCAAATGCTTTCGTTCCACCCATTATGAATTCATCGGGCTCACTTGGGATAAAGAAAAACCCTCCCATATGCGTTATGTTTTTCCCCTAAAGAAGATCCTCAATGATTCTGATATCATATTCAGCAGTAGTTTGCTGAAGTCGATAATGTCCTTTATATTTTATTAAACTTTCCGCAGCTTGGGGGTGTTGTTTTGCATACTTAAAGGCCTTTGAGTGTTCTATTGCTAATTCTTCAAAATCCGGATTTATAACAACCAATTTTTGCAATAAGGAATTAGCTTTATCAACTTGCCCGGTTAGCGCATAAATAGAAGTCAACGCTGCTAAAAGGTCAGGTAAGTTGGGAAATTGCTCCAAAGATTTGATCAATAATTCCTGGGTCTCCTCAATCCGTCCATTCAACATCAATGCTTCCACCAGGTTTATTTGCTTATAAGGTTTATCATCTAATGCTACTAATTTTTTTCTGGCGATTAATAACTCCTCGTACTGCTCGGTTAAAAATAAATAGTGGGTTAAGGTGTTCAAGATATTTTGATCTCCCGGGTTCATTTCCAACTGCATTTTTAATAATGCAATGGCTTTCTCCGGCTGGTTATTTATTTGAAAATATAACATCCTCATTTTCAATTCCAGATTTTCGGGTAACTACTTGCGATAACGCATGCCCAAGTTGATCGCTTCTTTGACTCCTAGTAAACTGGAAGACCATTGAAATTGGTAATTCGCCATCAGATAATTGGCAAATGCGAAAGTAGAGTCAATTATTATGGCTTGTTCCAGGTATTTAATCTGATTATTTTTTAAAAACAGGGAGCGATTTTGATAGGCTTCCATATCCAAAGTGAAGGCTTCTGTAAAAGGCAAATCTACAAATTGGTTTATTTGTTTTTTTTAAGTCCCAGGTCTTTTTTGGTTACCATACTGATGGTGTCAATGAGGTTAAATAAACTTCGACTAGTGTAAGTATGTGATTTTTCTAATGCCACGCTTTGGTAGGGTGTACAACCTGACGACATAGAGTTGCGTCTGTTTTTGAGTGTCAATAAAGATTTATTTTACCCAACAGTTCTTACTTTAGGTTTTTATCCCGAAGGGATTTAATGTAAATAGCCACCGATAAAATCGGTGGGTAAAAAAAAGACGGCGGGAACCCTTATTGGGTTCAATTCGCTTTATATGGATATTCAACCACTTCGTGGTTATTCCAAAGGAGGTTTTCATTCCACCGATTTCATCGGCGGCTATTCGATTTAAATCCCCTCCCGATTATTCTTCATTGTAAAATAGGGATTTCCTAATGAATACAAACCAAAAAAAACCGGTGCCAGGCATTCGGTTTTCGGAAACCTCCGAACGCCTAACACCTAATACCGGTTTTTCTTAGATTGCCAACAAGGATTAATCTATATCAAGATTCGGGCTGACTCCTATAGTTACTAATTTTCAAAAGCATCAAAAATCAAAGCCCACTTTAAAAACAAATCGCTCTTCTTTGTCGGCTATAAAATAGGCAAAATTTAATATAATGAAATCTACCGGCGCAAACCATAGTCCGCCACCGTAACCGGTATGCCAGGTTTCAGAATCTTCATCATCCAGCCAGACCCGACCATAATCTACCCCTCCCATCAGGCCTAACGTAAAGGGCAAAATTTTGTTGACAGAGCTAAATAAAGTTAATCTCAGATCCGTATTATGGTAGAAAGCGGTCTTGCCGTAAAACCGATCTGCCCTGAATCCGCGTAGATTGGTTTCGCCACCCAGGACTGCTGAATGGAAAAATGGGTAGTCGCCAACCCGATGGGATACGCCTACTCTGGAGGCTAGAACCAGGTTCGCTTTTGGATCAATGTTTTGGTAAATGGATAGTTCCGAATTGAGTAACGTAAAGTCTTTCTCGCTTTCTTTCAGATCGGTCATCCAACTGATATTCGCCAGAAACTTAGCGCCCTTAGTAGGGATTTGGAGATTGTCAAGGCTGATGATATCCACACCCATTTTTGCTCCGCCATAAAACTTGGACTCGAAAATCTCGTCCGAAAGGGTTGTTTCTCCAACGTCAATAAATCGATCAGTAGTTCGCTCAATGGATGTTCGTTCAAATAAAGGTCCTATTGTAAATCCATTGCCGAGAGCAGTGATTTGCTTTTTTAAGGCAGGATGAATATAGCTAAGGCTTTGCCGTACCCTGTTGAAATTATAGTCCTCTGTGGTTATTGGAGTATCATTCCCCAGGCCATAAAAACTAAAAGAAGAACGATCCGTCCGGTGAATAGCTTCGAGGAAGAGGTTCCATTTTCCGATCGCTTCTACAAAGTCTCCGGTATAAGTAAGGTCAAGACCTAGGGTTGCAAAAGCGATATCACCGGAGAACCGATGAATGGAAGCATAGGGTGCTTTTTTGAATTTATAGCGTGTAGTTATTGTATTTATACCGAGGTAAAATCCATCATCCGGGTTGTAACCAATATTTGGTAATGGAATGGTATAATTGTATTCGTAATGAAAAGCCCTGCGGTCATAGGTGTTATTTTCCCTGTTATTCGAGCTCAAGTTTTTGGACTCTGAGCTGAGTTCATAATCGTTTTTCTCTAGATTATCATAGACTTTTGTCTTTTTAGAAAGCCCTGCTACTTTGGATTCATCGACGAATTTATCTTTTCCAAGACCTCCGATCAGTCGAATCAGGATACCTTTACGGGTATCTCCGTTCACCACAAAATCATCATCATCTCCCAGGCCAT
Organism: Saprospiraceae bacterium; assembly: GCA_047619515.1. GTDB lineage: Bacteria > Bacteroidota > Bacteroidia > Chitinophagales > Saprospiraceae > JAHDHW01. The sequence continues at coordinate 4,963 of JBLHJZ010000233.1, forward strand.
AGATAGCGATTTCTTTGGTGACAGACCGCTGAAAGGTTCTATCAAAAACAAGCCGGTTGCCCTCTTTCTTTTTGTGGTAGACCCTGACTCTGGTGTTTTCATCATCGAGGCGGTCGACCTGAAATAATTCATCTTTCTCGGTTCCATACACATCTACTCTTTTGTATAAAAGATCGTAGTGCATTTTCGCAAATTTCACCAGATTATCTCTCCGTTTTTTCATGACGGATTTGATTTCGCCTGCGGTCAGTTCCTGCACTTCCTTTGGCCAGGAATCGAATGCCTTGTCGATTATTTCATCTTTCAGGTTTTCCTGTATGAATTTTGCTTCCTCTTCCCAGTCTTTCCAGGACATTTCGTTTAAAAAACTATTGTCAACATACTTTGGGCTCCAACTAGACCATTTCATGTTTTTAATATCCGGTTCATATTCTTTGAGCTGCCGCAAAAAAGGCATAAATAGTCGGGCAAAACCAATAACCAATCCATCGTATTTGCTAAAAGGCTGATCCCGGTCACGGGGAATAGCCCGATATACCGTGCTGTCTTTATTGACTTTGATCGTAGCCCATCGCCATTGGTCGTCATGCCTATCCCAGTCACCGATTACCTGATCAAATAGTCGGGATCGTAAAAGCCATCTCTGGTCTACTTTATATTTATGGCTTTTCGTTAGCTTTTCCGCCATGTCTCCTGTACTAATTATTTTTTTAGAATTACCGAGACTTGCTTCCTTTTTCCAGTTTCCTCCTGCCCGCTCTTCCACCAGGTATACTTCGCCACCAAAAAGGTCATTAGCAACACCCAATATCGGTTGTTTGGGGATGTAAAACAATTGGGGATTGGTATGATAAATATTTACCGCATCTGCCAGGGGCGATATCGCCATTGCCGCAAAAGGATGGGAAGAGAGGAAAGTCTCCTGAACAATTCCATTGGCCGCAGTCATTTTATTGATGGGATACGGGACAGTCCGGGAAGCATCTTTGGTCAAAGCACGCATCACATACTGCTGCCCATCAGGATCTTCGAGTCTCAGGGAATTAGTTTGGTTGCCGCCACCTCGTTTTACAGGGGTCAGTCCACCTTTGAACGTAGTAAGGTCCAACACCGGAAATTCAAAAGTCCTTGAGTATATATTCCGATAATGTCTTCCCAGGAAGAAGTAATGCAGCGGTCCTTTTTCTTCGACTTTATTGGTGACCACGGGGCTAACTTTGGTTTTTAGCTGCTGATCAAATTCGGGAAAGCTCTTCGGAATATTATCCTCGGATATCTCTAGTTTCTCTTTTATTTTTTTTCTAAAAACGATTTTACCCTCTGGCACGGTTTCGTCACATTTCCAAAATTGTAACCAGGCAGATCCGTCTTCATAGAAATCTATTTGCGAAAATCCCGTTCCTCCATAAGCGAATTCTGAGCCCTTGCTTGCCGTTGCTGCGGTTTTGGTTGATCCACCACTGCCGCTTACTATGAAATGTTGCCGCTTCTGACTTATATATTGCATGCTATGTTCATGCCCTGAAGCGAAGATAAAACTCCCGTTTTTAGTGGCTCCGGCCATGATATCGGCATTGAGTTCTTTATAAGTCCTATTACTCAGATCACCTTTATTTCCGATGGCTAATCGGTAGAAAGCAGCCATTGAACCAATGACCGGTAATGGGATGTACTGGGTTTTACCATTTTTTGTAATAGGAAATAAATGGTCTTTGGGTGAAAAGAATCCGCCATGAGGGCCATAGGAGTACATCGGGTGATGCATGGCGATGACAACGTTTTTGTTCCGGTTTTTTCGAACGATTTCCTCGAAGAAAAACTTAAAATCTTTACGGCTTTTAATTTCACAACCGTCGTTAATCTCAGGTTCTTTATCCCAATCCGACAGGTACCACTCAGAATCCACTACAACGACTACCAGTTGGTCATTGATCTCAATCACTTCCGGTCCACTACAGGCATCTTCCGGATAGAAATAATTCTTCCATTCGTCGTCGTCTTCTATTCCTGCATTTAATGTTTTATCGATATATTTTGCCTGGCGTTTGAGACCTTTCAGTCCATATTTTTTCCAGTCATAAGCACCAGGGGTAAAGATGATTTCTCCTTTATAATCTTTCAATATATCCAATTGGGCATCGAGTTGATATTCCGCTAAATCCCGGTCTTTTTCTTTACTTTTTTTGGGCATGCCTTTCGGATAGACATTATTACCTAAAAATATTACGGAACTTTTTTCACTGCTTGCTGCCAGTTTTTGTTTGAGGAGTTCAAGGGTAGGTAATTGTTTATCTGGCGAGTTGTCCCCTGCATCTCCAATGAGATACATGGTGTGTTTTATGGGCAGGTCGGTCGGTGCTATTCTGCTGATTTCCCAGTTTTTAGCCTCCTTGCTATAATTCA
>JBLHJZ010000234.1:0-7353 GCA_047619515.1 Saprospiraceae bacterium
TCTTACCAGAACCTGGCATTTACCTGGACAAAAGAAGAAGAACACAAAAAGATACTATAATGCTGGCTGCCATGATGATGCAGTATGATTATGTTCGTCCAGGCGCAAGGAACAACAATTTATTAGACTGGAATAATGGACAATTACATGATGTGTCTGGACGTAGTCGCTCGCCTTACTTGCAAGATACCTGTTTTGCTATAACTGTTTTACAGCAAAAAGTAACTGGGCTAAAATTTGAATATATACTTCCTGCCGATCTGGTTTTCACCAATCTGAACTGGAATATAGAACGAATACAAATTGACTTTGATGATGGATTGGGTTTTCGCTCTTCTTTAGTTGATAAAGCTATTGAGGTCAATTATATAACAAGCGGTGAAAAAACCATCCGTTTACAATATCATTATAATGGAAAAAGGTTCAATATGGCTACTTTCCTAAAAGTCGAATTTCCTGTATTTATTGGAAATAGAGACAGTTCGCCTTATGATAAAGAAAATCCTGAGGAAATACCATTTGGTGGTATGGATATCAGTATATTCTCTGCCTGTGAGGATGGAAAGGTCAGAAGGCCTATGATTGTATTAGAAGGATTTGCCGGGGAGAAATTTAATTCAGGAGACATGTTTACTCTTTTGAATAATGCAGCAACTTCTAATAATGGATCACTCCATAACTTCCTCAATACCAACGAATACGACCTCATCTATGTAGATTACAAAAACTCTTTGTTGCCTATAGAAACTAACGCAGATTATCTCATCGAAGTCATTGAGTGGATCAATACCCGAAAACATGCAGATGGCAGTAGTGAACCCAATATACTTATTGGCAATAGTATGGGTGGCTTAGTCGGCAAAGTAGCGCTATTGAAGATGCATAATGAATTAGAAAAAGACGCTGAAGTAGAGCGCTTCTTTAGTTATGATGCACCAATGAAAGGGGCGAACTATCCAATCGGAGTTCAGGCATTCCTTCGGGATTTAGTAACTAATCAATCAAATATCTTTCTATTTTCACAAGCCCAAGTGAATAATAATAATAATAATAATATCGGTATCCATATTGAAAAAGGAGGGACGCTTAACGGTGGTGCAGATTTTTACGGTATGGTACTGATGGATTGTGCGGAATTGTTTAATAATACCGTTGGTGTATTAGGGGTGGATATCACCTTGCAAATTGATACTTTTATCAATGCAGGTACTGAAGACGTCTTGCTGATCCGGCCAAATAAATTTCATGGGATTATTGTTGAAGGGGGTTCCTACTTTGATATTTGCTATGTTGATTTACTCCCTTATATTGGGGACAAGATCCCCGCGACGGGGAATTATTGGGGTGGAGCTACAAATAGTTCAGAAGTATTCAACAGCATTCATGTAAAGAAAGATGCTCCCCCGAAGGTTGTGCTACCAGCGGGCATATCCTTGATCTGGGACTGATGATAGCCAATGAACCAATCGGCTGTAACGAGGTAGAAGGCCCGACGGATTCTGAAACCGGACCGATCATCGTTGCTCCCTGGGGCAATTTTACCGGCGGTCCGGAAACTACCTGTGCTTTGTATAGCAATGGTCCTGTCGTACAATCACATGAAGTGTACTATGATGGTTACAACCTCTTCCGTGCGGGTCAGTTTGCAGCGGCAAGGCAGGAGTTTGAAAAAATAGCTTCAGTGTCGGCCACTGAGCATCTGAATGCCTCGGACATCTGTAAGCATTATATCAATGTAGCAAAAGTCATGGCTCAGGGTGAGGCGCCTTTGTATAATCTTTCCAATCCTGGGAACGGCGGTTTGCTTCTTGCTGAAAACGGAATTAGTATATTTCCCAATCCGGCACAATCCGCATTTTCGATCCTCTATGAAGGAGAAGATTTTGAATTGAGGGTGTATGATATCATGGGGAAAGCCGTGCATTCGGGTTTATATTCCAAAACCGCTACGATTCCGACTGCGGATTGGCGAAACGGTATTTACATCATTGATCTATTGGATGTGGTGACCAGGGAGGTAAAGATGGGTAAGGTGGTGATTAGTAAATAGGAGGTAAAGTAAAATTAATAAACATGAGTCATCCCGGATTTTCGAAATGACTAATTATTTATTTTCGAAAATTCGGGATGACTCCTATTTAGCACTGCAAATAAATTTGCAGGCTACTTTGAACCAAAAAAAAGCCGCTCCACCATTGCAGAGCGACCCTTCGATTTGTATTGATTTATTTTAAGCCTTAAGCTTCCTGACCTTCTTCATGATAAGCAGCGATCAACTCTTTTTGAATATCATGTGGTACCGGATTGAATTCAGCAAATTTTCTGGTGAACTTGGCCCGGCCCTGAGTGATAGACCTCAAAGTGGATGAATATTTATACAATTCAGCCAAGGGAACTTTTGCCATGATTTTTTGATAATGACCTTCAGCATCCATTCCCTGTATTACTGCTCTCCGAGTCTGGAGATCACCCATGACGTCACCCATGACATCGTCGGAGCAGAGAATCTCAAGATCGTATATAGGTTCCATTAGTTGAGGGGCTGCTTCCCGGAAGTTTGATTTAAAAACCTGTGCGGAAGCGATCATAAAAGCCATATCATTGGAGTCTACTGCATGCATTTTTCCATCATAAACGCATACCCGGATGTCCTGGCAATAAGAGCCGGTAAGCGGCCCTTCTTCCATTTTTTGCATGACTCCTTTTTTGATGGCATTTATATATTTGGCATCGATTGATCCGCCAACAATACACCACAGGAAGACCAGTTTTCCTCCCCAGGGAAGTTCTTCTTCTTCTGTTTTTCTGACAGATAAACCTGAAGGATCAGACATGCCTTCATAATAAGGTTCAATCCGCATATGGACTTCACCAAACTGTCCGGCACCACCGCTTTGCTTTTTGTGACGATAGGAACCATTGGCAGCTTTGGTGATCGTTTCCCGATATTCGATCTTAGGCTTTTCAAATTCCATTGCGATACCATTCACCCTTTCGATACGGTATTTAATAATATCCAGGTGCAATTGTCCCTGGCCATGAAGTATGGTTTGCTTGAGCGCTTTTGATTGTTCTAGAATGAGTGTAGGATCTTCCTCATGAATTTGATGCAAAGCTTTCATCAATTTTTCCATATCGTTTTTAGTCGGAGGATTCACCGCCGTCCGGATTCTTGCAGCAGGAAAGTGAATTTTTTCAATTTCATGACTTAAGCCTTTTTCGGTAAGCGTTTGATTGCTATGCGAATTTTTGAGTTTCACGGTAACCCCAATATCCCCGGCTTTTAATTCGTCAACGTTTTCCCTGTTTTTACCATTAGCGATAAAGAGCTGGCCGAAACGTTCTGAAGATCTGTTGGTCATATTTACCAATTCATCACTTGCTTTTACAATGCCAGAATAAACTTTAAAATAGGAAACCATACCTATTCTTGGTTCAGACATTGTTTTATATATGAAAACGGTGGTAGGCCCTGCGGAATTGCAAGGTAAAGTACCACCGCTTTCAAGTTTTGCTTCAGGGAGATCCAAGGGGGAAGGAGCGATATCATTGAGAAAGCCCATGATACGACCGGTACCCATGTTACGCTCAGCTGAAACTATAAATAAGGGGTATATTTCCTGATTTGCCAACGCTATTCTTAAACCTGCAGCCAATTCATCTTCATTGAGTGAACCTTCTTCGAAGTATTTTTCCATTAAAGTCTCATCATTCTCCGCAGCAGCTTCTACTAGTGCATTATGAAGCTCATGGGCTTTTTCTAACTCTCCTTCAGGAATAGCTTCTTTGGTCGGTCTTCCGCCTCCATCAGGAAAGACGTACATGACCATTCTAAGCGCGTCGACGATTTTATTAAAGCCTATCCCCTGATTGACAGGATATTGGACAGGCATTACTTTTTTTCCAAACCGTTCTTTGGCTTGCTCCAGTGTTTTTTCATAATCTGCTTTTTCATTATCAAGATGATTGATGATAAAGCAGGCAGGCGTTTTAAAAGTTTCTACATATTCCCAGGTTAATTCCGTTCCTACTTCAACACCGCTTCTTGCATTCAAAACCATTAATGCGGTATCAGCGACTTTTAAAGAACAGACGACTTCTCCTACAAAATCATCAAAACCCGGCGTATCAATAATATTTATTTTTGAATCCTTCCAAATGGCGTGCGTCAGTGTACTAAAGATCGAGTTGCCTCTTTCTTGTTCAATGTTCGTGAAGTCTGAAGTGGTCGATTTGTCATTTACAGAACCTCTCCGGTTGAGTGCTTTCGATTCGAAAAGCATTGTTTCAACCAGAGAAGTTTTACCGGATCCCGAATGTCCCAGCAAAACAACATTCCTGATATTTTTGGTGTTGTAGCCCATATTCAGTAGAATTTAAAAGGTTAATAAATATTAAGCACCCGAATACAACTGACTTGTAGGCAAAACCAAGAAGATGGTATCCAGCCACTTAGGATTTTTTTCGAAGATTGAAGATGTTTGCCTGAGTGTTGAAAGTAGGGCTTTTAACAAAATAAACAAAGTTTATTCTGTTAAAATTTGATATTTATATTTGTTAAATGCGTTTTTTTAAGAATTCCCTTTGTTTCTAGGTCCACCTTAGGATATTTATACCGTGGGCTCCGATAGTTTCGGCGATGATATATGGATCGGGAGGAATAACACACATTTGTGTTAGATTGCTAAATCAAAGGTAAAATTGAGGCAGGAGCTTTTTCTTGTTTAGCCTTAATAAATTGCTGACAGGTCTCTGTCAAAGTTTGTAAGGTCGGGGTATATTTAAAATCAAGAACGGTTTGAGACTTTTCACTACCGTAAGTGTATTTTTGGGATATGAGGCTGATTATTTCTTTGGTGAGCAACCGGTTTTTTCCTCTGAGTTTGGACCATAGCCAATCTCCCCTCCAGGCTACGGAATTCATTAATCCATTAGTTTTGATCGTCGGAGGATTTTTATTCAATGCTTTTGCTATTTCGGTAAATAGCTGAAGGTAAGCCCAATTCTCACTGTTCAAAACAAAGCGCTCTCCGCTCACATCGCTTTCCATCAACAGGATTGAAAATCTTGCCACATCCCGAACATCCACAAACCCACTGGCTCCTCCCGGATAAAAGCGAAGACCCTTCCACACCTGTTCGAAAAAAGGGGTAGTCCCCGATCCCCAAATACCACTTCCGATAATCACCGAAGGATTTACAATAGCGGCATTTAGCCCTTCTGCGATGCCACGCCAGACTTCCTGCTCTGCCATAAGCTTACTGATCGCATACTGAGAATTGAGATGACTCCGATCCCACTTTGTATTTTCATCATAATGGCGGATATGTTTATATCGACCTAATGCGGCAATGGAGCTAAGGTGGACCAGTTTTTTAATACCTAAATCCATAGCGATGTTTACTATGTTGGCGGTGCCTTCCTCATTGATCCGATGCATCTGTTCGAATTGCTTTGGCTCAAAAGAAACCAGCGCAGCACAGTGATACACCTCATCAATGCCCTGCATGGCATCTTCCAGGGAAACCATATCTAAGAGGTCACCTTCTATCCATTCCACTTTATCCTTTACTTCCTTGACCAAATCCATCGGGCTATTTTTTCGCTTCAATGCCCGGATTTTATAATCGTAATCTCTCAATAGATACCTGATGATATACGATCCAACAAATCCTGTACCGCCTGTGATGAATATTGTTTTGGACATGTGATGGTTAATTAGTCAATGGTCAATGGACAGGATGTCCTGCGTGAATAGCTCCGCTGATCGTGTCTCTTGCTGCTCCGGTCACGGTATGAATCGTATTAGGAATCTCTTCCAGTCTTAGTACTCCCATCAGTGCTATCATTATTGCTTCCTTAAATTCAATAATCTCCCGGGTTGGCATTTCAAGATCGATATTAGTATTATAGTCCGAGATAGTTTTTATTAAAAATGAATTGTACGCACCGCCGCCGGTAGCAATCATTTTAAACGAGCTATTGGACAGCTTTTCCTTTTTAACAACCTGATGAACCGATTGTTGAATTTGATATCCGATATGATGTACCATGGTACAAAGTTTATTGGGGATACTCCCTTCGTGATTCATAAACAACGGGACTAATGATTCCTGAACCCATTGATTGCTTAATGATTTGGGATAAGTTGCTTTTAAAAATTCGAGGCCATTTGACCGCTCGAAAAGATCATCGAGCAATTGACCAGAAGCTGCCACCTGACCTCCTGCATCATAAGGCAAGCCGAGTTCATTGACCAGTCGGTTTAAGACCTGATTAGCTCCCGAAATATCAAAAGCAATAAACCGACCATTAGCCTGACAACTTATATTTACAATACCGCCCAGGTTAAGATAAAAATCATAGCCCTTTAATAAATAGCGGTCTGCAATAGGAGCAATAGGGGCACCTTCTCCTCCGAGTGCAATATCCTGCGTCCGGAAATTATCAATAGTCCGGATACCGGTCGTTGCTGCAATAGCCGCTCCGTCACCAATCTGGGCAGAATATCGTCGTTCAGGATCGTGAAAAATCGTATGTCCGTGAGAGGCAATAAAATCTGGCCGTACTTTATGTTTTTGTAAAAAAATATTACAAAGCTCCCCAAAATAATAGCCAAGGTAAATATGCGATTTGGCATAGACCTGAGCATTTTGCACTGGTAGATGTGCCAGGCGAGCCTGCCACATTTCTGAGAAGGCTAAGGTCTCTCCGATCAAAAGTTTCCAGTCCACTTGATCACCATCCATTGAAAACTCACAAAAAGCAAGATCCAAACCATCTAGCGAACTACCTGACATCAGGCCAAGCGCTTTATAGGTCTTAGCGGGCACTATTTTTTACTTAGTTTAGTGAGTTCTAAAGTATAGGCTGCTACGGCTTTGATCTCCTCTTCTTTCAAAATGCCTTTGAAAGGAGTCATTAAATTGCGCCCATGGGTGATCACGAGAACACGTTCATCCAGCGTAAGGATAGACTCTCCGAATTTTTTAGCACCATTCAATGCCATATCCCCATTAGAGCCATGACAGGCTACGCACAGTTTACCAAAAGTCTCTTTACCTTTAGCTAACTCTTCGGGAGAAGCCGGAGGGCCGTCACCACCTCCACAAGCAAATAAGAATACTGCGATTGAAGCTAATACAAGAATTTTTTTCATACTATAAATTTTAAAAAAAAAAGAAACACGAATGTATACATTCATTAAGATAAAAAAGTCATTTTGAAATACTTTTTGAGAATTTTGGTATTTGCCGTGGATTTCTGATCTTTAAGGTTGATCTGACTTGGCAATCGCAGGAAAAGCTCAAGCTCACAAAAGGTGATCGCTTCGCTTGTGAGGTGGTGATCGAC
>JBLHJZ010000235.1:0-7345 GCA_047619515.1 Saprospiraceae bacterium
ACAATAAGCGGATGAAGGGCGCCAATGCCTGGCTATTGATGTGCTCTATTATGATCGCCTCATTGGGTCTGGATCTTAATTCCCCGGCGGTTATCATAGGAGCGATGTTGATTTCCCCATTGATGTCCCCGATTTTGGGTGTCGGACTGGGTGTCGGGATTAATGATAGAGAAACCCTTTATGTGTCTTTACAACATTTTGTCATTGCTATTGGTATTGCCTTATTTACTAGTACCTTTTACTTTTTCTTTACCCCTTTTGGAGATACAACAGATGAGATACTTGCCCGTACTTCTCCCAATACATTGGATGCCTTGGTTGCCTTTTTTGGCGGTATCGCAGGTATTATATCCGGCTCCCGGATCGACAAATCGAATGCTATTCCAGGTGTGGCCATTGCTACCGCTTTGATGCCTCCCCTTTGTGTTACTGGTTATGGCATTGCAAACGGAGAATGGGCATTCATGTTCAATTCGTTTTATCTATTCTTCCTGAACGCCACATTAGTGGCGTTAGCAACTTTTCTGATTGTTCGCTTTTTGCGTTTCCCGATGAAGCAATATGAAACCGTCCGGGATAATCGGAAAATGAATTTGATTATTTTTATTTTCAGCCTTGTGGTAACCCTTCCGAGTCTCTATATCCTGAATCAGGTTTGGCAGGATTTCCGGTTTAAAAAAAATACCGAGCTTTTCCTGAAAGAATATTGTGGCAAAAATTTCAAATATATTGATAGCTGGGAAACTGCCCAACTAGATTCTTTTAATATAATTGGTGTAAAAATTTATGGCTCTGGTTCTGAGCATTTTAATATAGAAAAGATGGAAGCCAGCCTTCCTGAGTATGGAATAAAAAACACGAAAATTGACCTTATCCCAACATCAGAAGTAGACTTAGCTAAGGAATTTGCAAAGTATAACAAATTAGAATCAGAAATCTCTGGTTTTAAAAATATCGCCGAGCAATTGAATGTCGCCAGAGAAGCCAGATCTCAAAACGAGATCATCATCGACAACTTACAGGCAAAGATTGACAGCATCGGGGCGGATACTATTCCTTTTAAAAAGATAAGTGACGAGTTGAAAGCAGCCTTTCCGAATGTCGATCAGGTCGCTTTTGCTAAGGCCAGGGAGTCTAATTTCAAAAGCGTCAAGGACATGCCTATTCTTTTATTGAACTGGCAAAAAGGTACGTCGCTTTCTACGATCCAAAAAGAAGAGCCAAGAGTAACTGATTTTGTAAAAGTCAGGATTGGATTGGATACTTTGAAGGTGATCCAATATTAGCACCTGGCTAAAATTTTATCGATTTATCAGCGAAAATGCCTTTTCCGGTTACCCCTGAGTTATTTTCGGAGCATTTCGGATATCACAAATCCCTATAATATGAGCCGCTTCCTTATTGGAACCGGTTAGTATATCACCAAACTTTCTTTTTGGTAACCTCCCTCATTGATAAATATCATTCTGACTACTGGCCATTCTCATTTCTTTTGGAGGTAAAAACGTTTACATTGAATTTGAAGAGAAAATTAATTAATAAAACTTTCAAATTATGAAAACACAAAATTATTTAAAAGTGATAGCAGCACTGCTATTACTAATCGGTTTAGCATGGTTTGGTTGTGAAAAAGAAAACAATGACCTTGTTCTAAAAGAAACTAACCAAACTGATAATTTCGAGATACCTGCTGATGTAGCCGCTCATTTTACAACAGCACAGATTGATGAATTTTACAAAGAAATAGCAAAAGAAAAAACCATCCAACCTCCAGGTTATGACTTTGTACCTATAACAATGAAAATGGAGAACGAGTTTCGTTATTTATATGGGGATGTTGGAAAAGGAGACAGATATTCAGATACAAAAGGTTGGGTGATTGGAATACAGTTTGAAGGTTACGGCAAGTGGAAAGAAATGGGTGCATTTCGTTATTTAGAGAAGGTAACGTTCCTGATTGATGAATGCAATTCCGAATATCCTTTGATCGGATCAAGAGGGGAAGGGAGCATTTTCATAAAAAGATCCCCTCAAGCTAAATCTAATGCTCAATCTCGTGAAAATATATTGACATTTGACAGTAAAGATCGAATGAAGGTAGGTGGTGTTATAAAACAAAAAGAGGATAAAGCACGAACAGTAGATGATAACGCACGTATCAACCGGAATACCAGGTATAAATCAAAACTTTCGTTTAATGGAGGATACGGTATTTTTGATAGGGCATATGGTTATGCAACTAAGATAGAATTTCATGATGGTAATCAGCCTGGAATTTGTACCGCTGCTATCCTGGGTTATGTTTTTGTGAAACGCACAGATTCCCCAAATCCCGTTGAATAATATAACACCCAAGAACATGAGTCATCCCGAATTTTATAAAGATGATTAATTCGGGATGACTCCTATTTGAAGATAGATCGAATTACTTTTACCTTCCCACCAATGCCATGATCATCAGGTTAATTCCATTTTAAAGTACTAATCATCGCTTTAGGATAATCAGCACCGATCTTGATATGACATTCCAATTGCTCTTTTTCAGAAAGCAGGTCAGGTTGATGAATTTTTTCATTTGGGATTTCCGAGAGCTCGGGAAGCCAATGCCTGACATAATCACCATTTGGATCGAATTTCCTGGCCTGTGTCAGGATATTGAAATAGCGGTTTTCACGAGGATCACTTCCCACACCGGCTATATAATTCCAATTCCCCCAATTACTACAAGGGTCATAATCTATCAAAAGGCTTTCAAAATATTCAGCACCCATTTGCCAATTAATTTTAAGATCCTTAATCAAAAAACTTGCAACATTTTGGCGGCCTCGATTAGACATAAATCCAGTTGCCGCCAGCTCCCTCATATTGGCATCGATTAGCGGTACGCCAGTTCTTCCTTCTATCCAAAGATTTAAAAGATGGATATCATTTTTCAAATCAAAAACTGATTCCTGGCGGGTCCCCCCTTTAAGGAAAATATTATTCCCATGTTTCTTGCCCATTAGTCGGAAAAAATCCCGCCATAATAGTTCGAAAAAAATACCAAAAGTAGATTTATTCTCTCCTCGTTCAGATTCATACCTTTTCAACTCGTAATATACCATCTTGGATGACAAACAGCCTTGAGACAGCCATGCGGAAAATTTGGTGGAATAATCTGCACCGATCATCCCATTTCGGCTGTCAAAATACTCTTGGGCAAGATCCGTTTCCCATAAGTAGTATTTCAATCTTTTGAGTCCCTCTTTTTCCCCACCCTTGAAATGGAAGCCCGCTTTAGTATCTATTTCAAAATCTTCCATATCAAAATCGGAAAGAGTGGGCATCTCTCCCGAATCAACAGCAGTAGTTCTCGGATTAAAATGCTCTCTAGGGCTCGGCAACGGTTCCCTAATCGGGACAATGCGTTCGACTTCTTTTCTAAAAGTACTAAATGCATCCGGGCAGTGGGTCACCGGAAAAGGAAGATCCTGGGTATAATAAAGCATTTTACCCCTCGAGTAAACGATCTCCTGCCCTATTGACCAAAGGTGTTGTTCCAGGGAATCCTGTACATCCACTTCTTCTTTGGTTCGTTCCCGATTACAAAATACCCAACTGGATTTAATTTGCCGGGCAAGTTCAAATATTTCCTCTTCAGGTTTTCCGGTTCTGATAATCAGGTTGCTACCCAATTTCCTCAAAGAAGCACGAAGATCCAGCACACTCTCTATGATAAACTTAGCCCTATGTTTTTCTGTTTTGGCAAATCCAAATTTGGTTTCCCCTTTAAAAACCCGTTCATCAAAAACGTAAACAGGATAAACCTCTTCCCCACTTTTGATAGCATCGGTCAAGGCTTCATTATCGTGAAGTCTCAAATCCTGTCGAAACCATACTATAACACGTTGTCGCTTCATAAAGGAATGGGTTTTATTTTACGGATAAATAAATATCCTATTTATCCTCCTTTTATTAACATTATCAGCTCGGACTTGTTGTAAATAATCAGTCAAAAATAGCTTATTAATGCCTTCTCAAGTATAAATTTTCAGAATAATTAAACATAAGTTATCAACAGCCATTTGTTTTTAAAAACAAGTGCAAGAATACAAAAATATTGAGCGCAGGTCTTACCTTTGCGATACTTAGGAATGGAAATACCTTCGTCTAAATTAGACACTTATTATTTCTTCATCCCTTATTCCATGAAACATTAAATATTATAAATTGTTCCTTCTTTATTGATTCATGAAAATCATTCCCGATAATGAAGATTTTATACTTGGTAGTTCCTATACTTTTTCTTTTTGCCTGTACAGATCAACAAGCCCTGGTCAAGCAGCAAGCCCTGGTCAAACAACTTGAAGCTAAAGTCATCCAAATCCATGATGAAGTGATGCCCAAAAATATTGATATCAACAGAGTCCGACGGCAACTCAAAGTCATTGAGCAGGATAGTACTTTAAGTGAAAGCGTAGTAGTAGAGTTATATAAGCAAATCGAACAATTGACCATTGCAGAAGAAGCGATGAACAGTTGGATGGCCGAATACAAAGCTCCTTCGAAGAATGATCCTTTTGAAGAATCTATGGACTTGTTGAATAAAGAAAAAGTGAAAATTACGGCTGTAAAAGAGCTAATGCTGACAAGTCTGGAAAACGGAAAGAATTTACTCCATAATTTAGATCCAAACCTAAAAGACAACGAACAGTAGACTCTTTCTCGACTCGCAAGGCTAATTCCCTTGATAAACAGTATCAAGCTAGCGCCAATGCTCGAAATGACACATTCTTAAATCTTAATTCCTAAATAAATCCTATGCGCTATTTTATTTCCATTATCTCTTTTTTACTACTACTTTCAGCATGTACGACTGATGTACTACCTGAAAACGAAAAACTCCCCATCCTTGGGTTTAGAGATATAGATTCCACCGGGGACACTATTTATCATTCGATTCCTGACTTTAGCTTTATCGATCAGGATAGCCAGGAAGTCACCAATAAGACTTTTGAAGGTAAAGTATATATTTCTGATTTCTTTTTTATTCATTGTCCATCTATCTGCCCAAAAGTCAAAGCACAGATGATGCGAATTTATGATAAATATGAGGACAATGATAAAGTGATATTACTTTCCCATAGCATTGACACCAAAAACGATACGATCCCGGCACTCAAGATTTATGCAAATAAGTTGGAAGCCAAAACAGAAAAATGGCACTTCGTTACAGGGGAACACGATTTGATTTATTCCTTAGCAGATGAGTATTTCGTAGCAGCCCTGGTCAATAAAGATGCTCCCGGAGGTTTTGATCATTCCGGAAGGATTATTTTAGTGGATAAAAAACGCAATGTCCGTTCTTTTGCTGAAGGAACCGATCCGGAATCAGTGACTAAGTTTATGTTGGATATTGATAAACTGCTTGCAGAATGATTGAGGTTTATTCGGGGTTCGGCCCATTCGACTCTTTCTCGGCTCCTATGCTAAGGGACAGGTTACTAATAACTGTCTGCTTTATACTCGTTCTTTCGACTTTAACTGATCTGACAGGCTTATTCATATGAAAAAATTTCCTTTTATTATTATCGCTGTGCTATGTTTATTTTTTGGCTGTGAGTATCAACCCTATTCTCAGGGAGGAATATTGTATAAGAATAATTGTGCTAATTGCCATATGGAGGATGGTTCAGGGCTCAAAGGCTTGATCCCCCCCTTGGCAAAGGCCGATTTTTTAAAAGATAATCAGGCACAAATTTCCTGTATAATCAAAAACGGTATAAAGGGAGCGATCACCGTTAATGGTAGAGTCTATGATACAGAAATGGCGGGTATCCAGTCGCTCAATGAAGTGCAGATCAATAATGTCATCAATTATATCAATCACGCCTGGGGAAATGATTTTGGTGATTCAAATGTCGCAGATGTGACTGCCAGGTTGGAGGAATGTAAAATGGAGTATTGAAGGTAGCGTTTTGGTATTAGGTACTTTGGCGCTCCCTCAACGATATCCGGGACAGGAACCAGCACAAGTATGCCTGCTAAAGAAGGAGCTGCTTACCCACAAATGGAGGCTGTTTAGATAAGTGTATCCATTGAAAAACCTCGCAGATTTTGCTGATTGGTCAGCAGTATAAATAATTGATTTCCAGATGATTAAATTAACGAAACCTGCGAGGTTTTACCGCGGAAATATTCAGCCACAAATCAATGAGCGGTTTCCACAAATGTCTGGCGATATACCTCATCCATTTAATTTTATCTCCTTATGCTAATAAACTGTCAGGATTTAAGTGGTATTTCAGCGCTAAGTTTTAAAAAGTATGTATTTTGAGCTATTATAATATGAGTATACTCTTTACCCATATACCAGTATACTAAACTCAAGCTCAGATGAAAAAATGTTTTACTTTTATTTTCCTTCTTTATACTATTTGTTTATTCGCGCAACCCGTCAACGATGACTGCCTCGGGATAATTGACTTGGGCGTTGCTCCTTTCTGTCCTGGCAATGTCTTTTTCACTAATCTGGATGCCACGGCAACCGACATTGGCAATGATAATATTCCAACACCTGGAGCTTGCGGAGATAATGATATCACCTTCGTCGGGAATGATGTCTGGTTTCAATTTACCTCCAGTGACACCATTATGGATTATATGATCACGGTCACGGGTATTACAGACGGTATGGGTTCCACGGCGATGACTAACCCCCAGATATTGTTATATAGAGGGGATTGTTCTTTTGACAACCTGGCGCTATTAGCTTGTGGCTCCTCAAATAATGGAGAAAGTGTCCTCGAACTGGATGTGCTCGGCCTTGACCCAAGTGAAGTATATTTTATTAGAATCAATGATTGGTCGCCTTTCCCCAGTCCAAATTGGGGTTCCTTCCTTTTGTGCATTGATGAAATAGACCCCATCAATACGATTGACCAGGATGGTTCGAATGCTTGTACCGGGGAGCTTTATGATACCGGAGGTCCTGATGGAGATTATAGTAGCAATGAAAATAACTCTTTTTCCATTTGCCCTCCTTTTGGTGAAAATGTCTGTGTTACTTTTACATTATCCTATTATAATATAGAATACAATAATGAACAGTTGGTTTTTTATGATGGCCCTGACACCAACTCTCCTCAAATCAGTAATGTTACTGGCTACAATTCTAACACTACTGCCAATACAGGAGGTGTATGTTATACAGTACAAGCTTCAAGTGGTTGTTTGACCGTTCAATTTACCTCCGACGGTACTACAACATTTGAGGGCTTTGCAGGTGCCTGGGAGTGTTCCTCGACCCCATGTGTACCCATTGAAGGCATTTCAATAGATAATAGCATTACCGATCAGGATATCA
>JBLHJZ010000236.1:0-7343 GCA_047619515.1 Saprospiraceae bacterium
GTAGAGGCAGGACTTTTGATAATCGGAAACCTCAACTCTGCTGAAAATTTATTGAAGGCCGTTGCGCCTCCGTTTCCATTGACCGGAAAATCAGTGGTCGCATTATAGCCACGCATACTGATCAGGTCAATCCCTGTAAATCCTTGTTGTGCATCCAGGCCGTTTCCGCCAAACCAATATCTTTCAAAAGGAGACAAACCAATATCATTATTATAAGCACCAATGATCCCAATTTTTGCAGAAGTCTTAAGGACAAATTTTTCTCCAAGAGGGATATACCACTCGCCGTCAAATCTTACTTTGTAATATTCCAACCACTTATATTGTTGTTGAGCGGGTTCCTCCGAACCACTTTTATTAAATAAAGAATAAGGTGGCGTAAACTGTAAAGACAAAGAAACATTAGAACCACTGGTTGGAAATATCGGATGATTCAATGTACTGCGGGCGATGGTTTGTTTGATATAAAAATTATTAAAAACGCCATCAGAAAGCAGTGTCCCATCCTCTAGTTGAAAACCGTCCACGCTCCAATCGTCCAAAGAAATTCGGTTGAAATTGACACTGGTGGAAGAGATAAAATTATCGTCCGGCCATTGGAGCCTGCTGCTGAGGTTTACAGAACCACCAAGAATATGATATCGTTGAGTAATGCCTTCTGCCGTCACATAAGAGCGATTGGTTAAAAAACCTCCGACGGTCAAATTAGTTGGTTTCTTTCCACCGAGCCAGGGATCCGTAAAAGAAAAATTATAGGACTGATATTGTTTGCCGGTACTTTGTATCCGAAAAGAAAGCTGTTGCCCATCCCCACGTGGAAATGGATTCCATGCGGATTTATTAAAAAAGTTTTTGATAGAGATATTATTAAAACTAAGCCCCACTGTTCCGATCAATCGGTTGGAAGCCGCATCCCAGCCCGCCGATAATTCAAACTGATCATTAGATTTTTCTTCGACAACATACTCGATGTCGACCGTACTATTCTCGGGATGCACGACGGTTTTAATGTCTAATGCTTCCGGATTGAAATAGCCAAGATTGATAATTTCTCTTTGGGAGCGGATGATAGCGGCACGACTAAAACGTTCTCCGGGCCGGGTTCTTATCTCTCTCCGGATTACCGCTTCGTTGGTTACGGTGTTACCGCTTATTATTACTTTTCCGATCATGGCAACTGGCCCTTCCTGGATTTTGATATGCAGATCGACGGAGTCATTTTCTATAAGTACTTCTTTAGATTGTACTTTAAAAAACAAGTAACCATTGTCCATATAAAGACTACTGACATCTCTGCCGTCGGGGCTAAACTCCAATCGTTCTGCTAAAAATTGTGTGTTATAAATATCTCCTTTTTCAATATCCAGGACAGATTCCAAAGCCACCGTGGAATACATAGCATTCCCTTCCCAGCTTATGTTTCGGATATAGTATGGATTCCCTTCATGGATGACTATGTTGACAATCCAGTCCCCCTCATCGGAAATCCATATGCTATCGGATTTAATTGCAGCATCCTGAAAACCTTTGGTTTTATAAAACGCAATGATCCTTTTTTTATCTTCTTCAAACCCCGTTTCAGTGAGTATCGATTTTTTAAAAAGCTTTTTCTTTTCATTGGTAAATTCCATTAATTTTTTGAGCTTTCGATCATTGATGTTTTTATTTCCTACAAAATCAATCATCATGACCTTTACTTTATCTCTTTTATCAATATCGTAAGTCAACTGTATCGCATTCTGTAATATCGGATCGGGTGTTTCCTTTAAAGCCACTACTGCATTTGGATAACCTTTTTCTGCGTAAAATTCTTTGATCGCCAGCATGGCATTTTGTCGACTATGTGCTGTAAAAACGCTTCCTTTGACAAGGTGATCGTTGACTGCTTCCTGGAGTCCATCTAAATCTGATTTTTTTACCCCGGTAAAACTATAACTACCAATTCTTGGGAATTCAAAAACTTCAATCTCCAAAAAAACGACATCATCAATAGTTTTTGCTTTGCGGATTTCCAGGTCTTTGAAAAGCTGAAGATTCCAGATGGCTTTCATCGCGCTATTGATTTTATCTCCGGGGATGGTAACCTGCTGACCGACTTTCAATCCGCTAATGGAAATGATGGCAGCCTCATCTGCAAAGTCAGCACCGATGACTTTTATGTTTCCAATCTCGTAAATTTCAGATTTATTATAGTCTGTAATTACTGCTGCTTCTTCCGTTTGAGCATTTAGTTGTAGACATAGAAATGCCAGTAGCAAAAAGATTGCATTTTTCATTGTTTAAAAATCTGATGGTTAATTAAGTGTGTTCCCCGGAGGATCTGTGTGAAAAGTCTTTCACTTTAATGATGTACGATAAAGAGGATGGAGGTGGTGTAAAGGTTGGTTGGGTTTGATGTAGCCGGAAAATTTATTTGCCTGCCTGGTAAAGTATTGCGAATTTATTAGGCGCAGCATTTATTTCTCTTCTATCAATGGTGGACTAATTTAATCTATATGCTAAGGGACAGGAAGCAAGTGCAAAATCTGCAAGTATAAAACAGACCGTTATTTGAGGCCTCGCCCTAAGGCAAACCAACTTGTCTTTCGAGATGCTTTCGACTTGTCATTAGATATCCTGTTGGTCCAACTTGAAAGCGTTTAGCAAAGCTATCAAAAGTAGATAAACTAAAAAAGCTCCCGAGATTTCCCGGAAGCTTTTTTAGCTCACTAACTTTCACTCTTCACCAAGAAGGGCTACGCTAAGCTTCGCCGTCATCGCAGGCTCCCCTCACCTCTCACTTCTCTCCCCTCACCCCTGAATTACTCCGGCTCAAAACCAAGAATAATATTAAAATTCCCGTACTTGGCAAAGATACTGCCATCCGTACCATCATCGGGTTTATCAAATCCAAGACCGTAGTCAAATCCAAGCGTACCAAACATTGGAAGGAACACCCGAAGACCAACACCTGCTGAACGTTTTAGATCAAAAGGATTGAAATCCCGGAAGGTACGAAAAGAGTTTCCACCTTCAACAAAGGCCAATGCATATATGGTCGAACTTGGATTGGTAGAAATCGGGTATCGCAATTCTATCGTAAATTTATCATAGATTGGCGTCGCTACTACACTTCCTTTTTGAACATTAGCAGGGAGTTCGTTTTCTTCATATCCTCTTAGAGAAATCAAGTCCACCCCGGTATAAGCTCCAAACTGTTGATTGGCCAGTCCATCTCCCCCTAATTGGAATCGCTCGAAAGGAGAAATCCCAATCTCATCATTATAAGAATCGATCATTCCAATCTTAGCAGCAGTTTTTATCACAAATTTGTCGAATATATTGACGTACCATTCTGCGTTGAATTTCCATTTGTTATATTCCAGAAATTTGAATTTTTCATTCACAGGAAGATCCGTATAATCTTTATTATTAAACAAAGAATAAGGAGGCGTCAAAGAAACCGCCAAGGTAAATCTCGAGCCACTGTTTGGAAATAAAGGATCACTCACGGTACTCCTGGTGAAGGTTTGTGTCACACTGAAGTTGTAATAGTTACCGTCCGTCACGACCTGTCCGTCCTCCGTGATAAATAATCCACGGTTCCAGTTTTCGAGGGATAAATTCTGAAGCGTCACAGCGGTCTGTGAGATAAAGTTATCATCCGGCCATTTCAATCTCGTACCCAATGTCACGGTACCACCGGCGATTACAAACCTTTGGAAGTTGGAAAAAGCTCGATCTCCAAAAGCAAACCGGTTGTAAAATCCGGCGACAGTAAAGGAGGTCGGTTTCTTTCCACCCAGCCAGGGTTCTGTAAAAGAAACATTATAGGATTGAAAGAAACGGCCATTGGTCTGGGCACGAAGGGACAATCGTTGACCGTCACCCTGTGGAAGCGGGCTCCAGGATTCCTTTTTAAAAATATTCCGAACAGAAAAGTTGTTGAAAGAAACACCCAGCGTACCGATCACCCCACGACCACTACCGGCCCACCCGGCAGAAAGTTCAAGCTGATCAGAAGGTTTTTCTTCGACCTTATATTCGATATCTACAGTTCCTCTTTGTGCATTTACGGGCGTGTTGATATCCAGGGCCTCCGGATTAAAGTAGCCGAGGTTGATGATCTCCCTTTGAGAACGGATAATATCAGAACGACTAAATTTTTGGCCTGGTCGGGTACGTAATTCTCTCCGAATGACGTGCTCGTGTGTCCGGTCATTTCCGGTAATACTTACTTTATCGATAGTAGCCTGTGGGCCTTCATAGATTCGAAGTTCCAGGTCGATAGAATCATCAATGATAGAGGTTTCAATCGGGTCAATCTGAAAAAAGAGGTACCCGTTATCCATGTAAAGCGTACTCACATCACGGCCATCCTGGCTGAATCGGAGTCGGGTTTCCAATAATTCAGTATTATAAACCTCTCCTTTTTCGATCCCCAGTCTACTGGCAAGGGTAGGAACATCGTAAATGGAATTACCTTTCCAGGAAATATCCCGGAAGTAGTATTGATTCCCTTCGAAGATATTCAAATGGATTTGCAAATCACCATCCTTTTCTCTCCAGATACTATCACTTATGATTTTTGCATCTCTAAATCCAATGGTATTATAATAGGCAATGATGTTTTTCTTGTCTGCTTCGTAATCCTCCTGAATTAACTTAGAGGCAGAGAATATTTTTCTTTTTCGATGGGTTTCGTCCATCTTCTTTCTCAGCTTCTTAGGTTTGACGGTAATCCCCGTGAAGGTGATATCCTCGATTTTTACCTTTCCTTTTTTCTCAACTTCAAAAACGAGCCTTACTGCGTTGACCAATTTCTCGTCGGGTATTTCTTCGACTGTTACTACGGCATCCAGATAACCTTTGCCCTGGAAGTATTCCTTAACAGCGTTGCTCGCATTGGTTTTGATGTTCTCGGTTACGATCCCGCCTTTCAATAAAAACTTATTGACATCATCATTGAGGTCATCGTGGAGCGATTTCTTAACATTTTTGAAGGAGTGTCTTGCGAGTCTTGGGCGCTCCGTTACATAGATTTCAAGGAAAATAACATCGCCGATTAGCTTTTCCTGTAAGATTTCTACATCGGTAAACAAGCGAAGTTTCCAAAGTGCTTTGATAGCCCGGTAGATTTTTTCACCTGGTATTCTTACTTTATCTCCGACCTTCAGTCCTGTAATGGCAATGATAGCATTTTCATCACTGTATTGAGCACCATAAACTTTAATACCGCCTATCTCAAAATCTTTCGGCTGGCCGTATTCAATGACAGGCAACGTGTCATTTACCTGTGCCTGAGTATAGGCAGGCAATAAAAGGATAGCAAATAAAGTAAGCGTAGATATAATAGAGGTCATATAATATCGAAAACTGTTGCTCGTACTGATCCTGGTCTTAGAACGTTGTAGTTTGTCTTTCACACTATAATATTGTCTCATCAAAACGTTTTTTAAAATTTCATTGTAAGAACGCATAGAAATTTGGACTGTTGTCTGTCAACCTTTAATGTGGCTTTAATTGTATCAATGGTTGTATCAAAAGTCCGATTTAACACATTTGTCAGGAGTGATCGAGTGAGGGGGTGATTAAGTGAACCTCACCTGATCACTATCTCGCCCGATCGCTCCTGACTATTTTATCAGTTGTTCGCTGGTTTTGCCAAAACGGCGTTCCCGATTTTGAAAATCAATAATTGCTTCATATAGATGTTCCTTTCGAAACTCTGGCCATAAGATAGGCGTGAAATACAGTTCAGCATAAGCGATTTGCCAAAGGAGAAAATTACTAATACGGGTCTCGCCGCTAGTTCTGATTAGTAACTCCGGATCTGGAATACCACTGGTACTGAGCTCATTTTCGAAAGTTTTCTCATCAATATCGGCCGGGCTGATTTGTTTGTTTTCAATTTTATTTGCAATAGCCTTCACTGCGTTAAGGATTTCCCATTTTGCACTGTAATTTAAGGCAAGCACAAGGGTCATCCGGGTATTGCTTTTAGTATTTTCGATTCCTTCCATCAAAGCTTTATAGCTTTTTTTAGGAAGTTTTTCGAGGTCTCCGATTGCTTTCAGTCGGATATTATTCTTATTCAGTGTATTGACCTCCTTTCGGATGGTTTCCACTAATAAGGCCATTAATGCATTCACTTCTAGCTGAGGTCGATTCCAGTTTTCGGTAGAAAAGGCATAAAGTGTAACATTTTCTATTCCAAGCTCCGCCGCTGCCTCCGTGGTTTCACGCACTGCTTTCACCCCATTACGATGACCAAAAACCCTCGGCTTTCCGTGTTTTTTTGCCCAGCGTCCATTACCATCCATGATAATAGCGATATGCTTGGGTAACTTATCCAGAATGATTTTGGATTTTAAATCCATATATGTAGCTAAAAATTCTAGTAGTGATCTTGAAAAATTCGCACAAAGGTAAGAAAACTAAGGTATGAAGTGCAATGAAAAGAAAGTTTAAGTTATTTCATCCACCGCTGCGCAGTACCGTTTAAAAAACAAATCCGACATTCCTCAATCTAAATGATTCTGAAATAGCAATAGCGGTTGAAGAATCATTTAGATTGAGGAACCTGCCCGTTCGCGAAGTAGGCGGGTCCAAAAGCATGTCCCGTATAAATATAGGGAAGGATTTTATTTTTTGAACAATACTTAAAATATAACTTTTAAGCTGCCACCAGCAATATTTACACAAAAGCTCTAACAACACTGTTTACAAAACTTAAAAATATTGCATGGTGTCGAAAACGATTGTACTTTTGCGGCGATTTCGTTTCCAATGCCGACGACGAAATGCTGTAGATATAATCCTGTCGGTATAAAACCTGATTTTTATAACACAATAATTAATCGGCTCTTTAGTAATAAAAACACCCTATGAAGTTTGAAGATTTTACGTATGTCCGACCAGTTATAGCATCCATTGAAGAACAATTCAATGATTGTTTAAACCGATTTGAAACGGCAACCTCTCTTGAAACGCAAAGCGAAATAATAGAAGAAATCAATATAATCCGGCAGCGTTATTCCAGTATGTACAACCTTTGCCATATTCGGCACACGATTGATATTAAAGATAAATTCTACGAAGAAGAAAATAATTTCTTTGATCTGAACAATCCTTCCATCTCGGCATTGACTACTCGTTATTACAAATTACTGTTGACTTCTCCTTTTAAAATAGCACTGGAAAAAAAATGGGGTAAACAGTTATTTGTTATCTCTGAATTGAGTATCAAAACCTTCCAGCCTTCCATTTTGAATGATTTGAAAGAAGAAAACAGGCTAATCAGTGAGTATGTCAAAATAAAAGCAGGTGCGGAGATTGAGTTTAGAGGTAAAAAATATACTATC
>JBLHJZ010000237.1:0-7343 GCA_047619515.1 Saprospiraceae bacterium
GAGGAGTCAGGGGTGAGGGGTGAGCTCGTTTTGCCCTCACCCCTGACCTCTCATCTCTCACTCCTGAATTTTATGGAAGAATTCGAACAACCCGCTTATCTCCAAAAAACTATATCCCTCGATTGTCCTTCCTGTGGGAGTAATTTGTCCTATTCGGCAGAATCCAAGAAAATCGCTTGTAATTATTGCGGCTATACCGAAGAGATCGATGATAGTAATGATAAGATTGTGGAGAAATCACTTGTTGAAGCCGTCGAAGCTGCCCATGATTTTGTGCCTGAAGAGGTTGGGAAAAAAGTTTTTGATTGTGCTAACTGTGGCGCCAAATTTATGGTCGAAAGTGACCAGATAAAAGTGAGCTGTGGTTTTTGTGCTTCCAGGAATGTAAACCTTGAAGCTTACGATCATCAATACATTCAGCCCATTGGCATCATTCCCTTTTACATCAGCCGTTTTGAAGCAGAAAATATTTTTGCAAAATGGATTCACCAGGGCTGGTTTCATCCCAATAAGTTGAAAAAACTGGCAGCGGTAGAAGATCTTCATGGTCTGTATATCCCTTTTTGGACCTATGATGCGCAGACAGAATCTTCCTGGACAGGAGAGGCGGGGACTTATTATTATGAGACCAGGATGGTACGAATCAATGGGAAAATGCAAAGCCAGCAAGTTCGTAAAGTCCGATGGCAATATCACAGTGGCCGCTTATCTCATTTCTTTGATGATGTACTCGTCGTCGCTTCTGGTGGCTTAGCCCAAAATCATGTAGCAGCAGTATTGCCTTTTCGCTTAGAAGAAGCGGTGAACTTTGACCCCCGCTTATTAGTAGGCTGGGAATCAGAGATTTATAGTCTTGAAGTTAATGAAGGATATCAGATCGCAGATCGTATGATGGATGATAAAATTCGTAACATGTGTTCCGCTCAACTGGGCGGTGATACACAGCGGAACCTCTCCGTAGAAAGTAGTAAGGCCAACCAAACTTTTAAACATATCGTTTTACCGCTCTGGATATGCTCTTATGTTTTTAATAATAAAGTCTACCATTTCACGATCAATGGTCAAACGGGCAAGGTGAATGGAAAAAAACCGCTCTCCTGGGTGAAGATCGCTTCTTTGGTTTTATTGGTTTTACTCTTTATCGCCGGTGTATGGTATTTGCGGGAGAGTGGGGTGTTTCGGGATTGAAAATGATCTCAAACTCCTTCTAATCTGATCTGTTAAACTGTACTTTTCAATTGGAGGATAGGATTTCGTTTTATTGTGAATTGCTGATTGCGATCTGCCAACTGAAGACTAAAAAAGACTCATCTGATCACCCCCTACATACTTCTCCAAATCCGGCCCTCGGGTTATCACCTCCAAATGCTTTAAACTTTCCTTTACTACATAATCAGCCAACTCAGGAGCCAGAAGATTATCCGGCTCATGTGTAAAAAAGTAGATTCGCCGGATTCCTTTTTCAAACCAAATTTTCATTCGTTGAATCCAGGCATCTATTCGCTGATAATCGCTTGGCGCTAGATTATTTCCAACGAAACGAATCACTACTGTATCCGAAGTCAGCCGCTGGTGCAATACATCTCTGCGTCCGGCCACATCGGTTATGACGGTCGCGATATTATGCTTTTCCAGGAGTGTGGCTACTTCATCGAAAGAGCCTGGCGTATTGAACCAATTCTCCTGGCGAAACTCAATGGATAGCGGAATATGACTCGGGAAATTTTCAAGAAAGTGCTTTAAAACTGGCAATCGATCAGGTCCAAAGTAGGGGGGGAGCTGCATAAAAGAATGACCAAGCTTCTCTTTCAATTCCTGTGCAGCTTCACAAAAAGCTAAAATTTTACCGCTACCATATCCTAGGTCTTTGCGATGACTGATGACCTGAGGTATCTTTGGGCAAAAATGAAAATCAGCGCTAGATTCCTGATACCACTTGGCGATAATAGCTGTATTGGGAATACGATAGTGGGTAGTATTGAGTTCGATAGTATTAAACTGTTCTGAGTAGTATTTTAAATAATCCTTTGCTTTGGTGGCCTTGGGGTATACTTTTCCGTCCCACTCCTTCATCGACCAGCCCGTGCAACCGACATATAAATTTGGCCTCTCCGGAGTCTTAGGAAGGCGGTCAAATAAAGCTTTATTTTGTGAGGCATCTACCGGCAAAGTAAAATCGACAGTAGAGATGTCGGGGCGTTTTCCGAATTTCATTTAAAAAAAGGAATTATTTATAATTTTAAAAATAACAAATTATTTCATACTAATCACTATAATATTTGTAAGTATCGGTTTAAAAAAACTACGGCTACTTATACGGACATTATATAAGCCTCCTGATAAGTTACTGGTAGAAATGGCATGGCTCTTATATTGTAAAATATGGTTTCCATTGCCTTTGCTTGCTACCTTTTTTACTTCCTTCCAATGCAAACCATCCGGTGATCGTTCAAGAGTGAAATAATCATTATTGATTTCGGAGGCTGTAGCCCAGATTAGCGCTACTTGTATTCGTTTATAAGCTTTTGCAGAAAAATATCGCAGATCAATAGGTAATAAAGAAGCGTCATTAAGAGGAGCGGTTACTATCCCCCAATCTTCTTCTACGTGAGATTAAGAAGTTTCTTGTTTAAAATTCAAAAAAAATAGTAGTGTTCAGACTACTTATTTTCTAAATTTTAAACATCCAAAAATGGTATTTCGAATAATCTCATGTGTATGGGAACAGCTATATAAAAGGCAATTTTAATAAAAAGTCATTGTTATTAATTTCATAAGAAATGGCATTTATTAATAAATAAAAGTTAACGGAGGCTTTAAAGCCCAAACTTAAACTTCACACCACCTGAAATCCATCGCCCAGGCATATCTACCAGATTACTCTCCCGATATTCGGTATCCAGTAAATTGTCCACTTGACCAAAGATGGTTACGCGCTTAGTTTTCCAACTTAGCTTTAAATCCATAAGGTTGTAATCTGCTAATGAAACCCTGTCGAGGTATCT
Organism: Saprospiraceae bacterium; assembly: GCA_047619515.1. Taxonomy (GTDB): domain Bacteria; phylum Bacteroidota; class Bacteroidia; order Chitinophagales; family Saprospiraceae; genus JAHDHW01. Next base: position 3,006 of record JBLHJZ010000237.1, read on the forward strand.
ATAACTAATACTATGGTAAAGTTTTCCAAAAAGGCGATGATCAAGCCCAATTACTAATTGCTGCTTTAGGTTTTCCAAAACATATCTGGAAAAGGCTACATCAGCTTCTGGCTCTTCTGCATTAATATAGGTATAGCCAATCCGGAGATTTTGGATAATATCCTGATCGAGCAGTTTTTTGAGATTCAAATTAGCGGAGAAATCTATACCACTCATCTGGATATTGCTAAAGTTTTGAGGTTGCCACTTGGCCAGACTATCTGCCTTGGTCCAGTCAATCAATTCAGTCCCGTCTCTTAAAAAATAACTGATTTGTAGATTTATCCCATTGCCTATGTATTTCAATCCGGCTTCATAGGAAATGGCAGATTCAGGAGATAGGTTTTCGTTCCCCAGGTTTGCTGCATCTTCATAAAACAGATCCGTAAAAGTTGGGATTCGCCAGGTATAACCAATATTTCCATACCACTTAAAGTTTTTATTGATTTGATAACCAACATCAATTCCAGGGAAAAACTTACCGCCAAAGTCAGAGTAGTAACTTGCTGATAATCCAGGAGTTATATCTATTTTGTCCTCTCTAAACTTAAAGCGGTGTTCGAGGAAAAAAGTAGCTACATTTCTACTGCGATTGCCTAAATTATTACTTCTTAGTTTGATCGTACTCAAGTCTAGTCCGACACCCGTCGCCCCGAGATCAGAATAATAATCAGCATTGAGTTCAAGACTTAATACATCACTGATATGCAGGTTTCTATAGAAAGCAGGATTGTTTCTCACCAGAATATATTCATCCTGATTACGACGCCAACTCACCCTCGGATGAAAGGCAAAATCTCCTTTGATATTGCGATAACCTAGACTGACCAGGCTCGTCTGTACTTCTTCATATTGATCAGCGAAGAAGTCAGCATCATTTCCATAAAAACGATTGGCGCCAAATTCTCTTTCCGAAAAGGAAGCTAAGACTTCTAATTCCTGATTTAGGTATTTAAAGGAAGATTGATAAAAATAATTGGTGATATCATAATCCGTATTATAGCGATAACCATCCGCAAAATATCTGCTAAAAGAAAAATACTGGTTGAAATTACTCTTAGGTAAAGCAAAAGAAGCACTCAGACCTCCCAGACCATTTTCACCAGCAGTGACAGCAAGTTTGGCATAGCGCTCTGTCGGAATTTTAGTGACAATATTGATCGCTCCGGAAAAGGCGTTTTGACCATAAATCCTGGCGCCCGGGCCTTTGAGTATTTCAATACGCTCAATACTCTCCAGATCAACAGGAATATTTAAAGCGTGATGGCCAGTCTGGGGATCACTCATTTTTATACCATTGATCAGGATTAAGGTTTGATCGAAAGTACCGCCTCGAATACTGACATCTGCCTGTACACCATGTGCCCCGCGTTGTCGAATATCAATGCCAGCGACATTTTGTAATAATTCAGGAATACTCTGAGCAGGACTAAGTTCGATCTGCTCACGGCTGATAATATTAATCGTCCTTGAATGTTCCGAAAAGGGAATTTGAATTCGATTATCTTTTACGATCACCTGATCCAGAAGGTAGGCACTGGTATCTGTTTGTGCGATCGAATTTGCAGATACGATGAAAAGGAAAATGATGGTAATTGATATGATTCTCATTTAATATACTATTAGTTGATAAAGCGCGCAAATCTATGCATTAAATGGAGAATAAGCCTATAGTTTGTCAAATTAATGTATTGAGGCTAAATCCTTGTTGATTTATTTGTTAATTTTGCCGCTTCTTTTAACCTTAAAAAAATTTATAAAATGTCAAGACAATTAATTGCTGCCGGAAACTGGAAAATGAATACCACCTATGAGGAAGGAATTAAGCTTGCTCAACAAATCGGGCAAAATACCCTTGACCCAAAGGCTTTGGTAGTGGTGGCTCCTCCGTATGTAAGTTTGCAGGGCGTAGCGCAGGTGATCAAGGATTTTCCTCAGGTAAAGTTGGCTGCTCAAAATTGTCATCAGGAACTTAAGGGTGCTTACACTGGCGAGATTTCGATTGATATGTTGATTGCGATTGGCGTAGAATATGTAATTCTCGGACATTCGGAAAGAAGAGAATATAATAATGAATCAAATGAATTATTAGCAGCTAAAGTTAATCTTGTACTGTCTAAAGGTTTAATTCCTATCTTTTGTTGTGGAGAGTCTCTGGCGATACGTGAGGCAGGAACCTATATAGACTTTGTTTCCAAACAGTTAACAGAAGGACTGTTTCATTTATCAGCAAGTGATTTTGAAAAAGTGGTAATCGCTTACGAGCCGATCTGGGCAATAGGCACCGGCGTCACTGCTTCCCCTGAACAAGCACAGGAGACACATCAAAGTATCCGTCAATTAATCGCTGAAAAATATAATGAGAAAATGGCGGACGAGACGACTATCCTTTATGGTGGCAGCGTCAAACCTTCCAATGCTAAAGAGATTTTTTCAAAGCCTGATGTAGATGGTGCTTTGGTTGGAGGTGCTTCTCTGGATGCGGAGGGATTTGTGGCAATTGTGGAAGCGTTTTAGATAAATGACTTAAGCTGTGATGAATAAGTAGAGGCTCTTTTTTGAGCCAAAGCAAACCTGGGACTAAAAAACTGCTAGGAGTGCCTTTAGGTACTCCATGTAAATCGCTACGTGAATTAAATACTAGAAGTGATTAAATTCCCAATGTTAATGATTGTTAACGATTTCAATTCTTTGCCACTAAAATAGATATTATAACGTTATACATGCAACCTGTCAATCCATTAGATTGTCTTTGGTATGAGTTTATTAACTTTTTGTCGAAAATGTAGCGATTACACTTAAAAAAGAGTTAATATGAAAAGCAAGTGTATTAATAAATAACCATCTCCTCAAAGCAATGAAAAATAATAAATTACGTAACGTTCTATTTTGTATGCTCATGTTAGTCAGTATCGGATCATACGTGTTCATCAATTCCATTCAGGTTTCTAATGCCGATATAAAATGTGGCGCAAAACAAGAACTCTCCGACATAGACGAAAAGGAGAATAACGCTGAATTACCAGACGTAAAGATTCTCAAAAAGATTATAGAACAAGGTAGAAAACTGATTCCTGTTACCCGATTTTAGTAGCGATCGGATTCCCCTTTTGTTCAAGTGCCTGACCTTTTACTCCAGTAGCGCATTAGACCTGCTACACTCATCCAAGAGGGATTAGCTGTCTCATATTGTTGGATACCACTTTCAGAAATACCGTAATCACTAAGTTGTCTGGCCACGTAGGCCTGAAATTTTGGGGTAATGTCCGCAACATCATCCTTTGCGATCGCATAAGGCTGGATCCAGTCCGCCCAATCCTTCAAGCAAACTTCAAGACTGTCCAGGTGTTCCTGTATCCGGTCTATCTTTCCATAATGGGTAAGGTGAATATTTTTTATAGCTAAGCCTCGAATGAGTTCAATAGAGGCCATCCAGTTTTCCATATTGATATCCGGCGGAGGGCAGGGAGGAACGACCAGACCATTCCCGATTTTTACACCCGCTACATCACCGGCAAATAAATGGTCTCCCAATTGCCAGGCAATATGGTGGATAGCATGACCGGGAGTGTGCCAGCCTGTGAATATAGTATCTCCAATATTAATGGCCTCTCCATGCTCCGTGATTCTAAGCTGGTCTTCCTCAATCGGTTGCATTTGCCCCCATAAGACTTCCATTTGATCCTGGTAAATTCGTTTTGCAGAATTCCAAAGACGGGAAGGATCAGCTAAATGTGGCGCACCAATCGGATGCACATAAATGGTTGCGCCTAATTCTGCAAATGCCCAGGCTGCCCCGGCGTGATCAAAATGAATATGACTTAAAAACACATGTTTAATATCACTCAAGCTATAGCCAAGATTCTCAATCCCTTTTTTTAAATAAGGAAAAGTGGAGTGGGGGCCAGTTTCAATGATTACGGGTCCGACGGATGTTTCTACTAAAAAAGCAGCTATTGCATGCTCAATTCCCTGAAAATGTAAATCGATGGTATGGATCATAAATTAATGAATAAGATTTATTAATCAAACGAATTCTCCAAGGCTCTGCCTCAGGAGCCGGCGAAAGTAGCATGAAAATAAAGCCAAGAATCAGCACGAATTTTCACGAAGGTGAAAAGGTATTTATTCGTGTCAATTTGTGTTAATTCGTGGCTTTATTCAAAAATATAGTGGCTACCTAGTATTATGGTTTTGTTAAGCGGGCTGCGATACCCCGTACCCTTTGGTTGGGGTAGTTCATTTATAGCTAAACCTGAACAATCAGGTTATATTTCGCATTCATTCCAACTCATTTTT
>JBLHJZ010000238.1:0-7316 GCA_047619515.1 Saprospiraceae bacterium
CCACTAGCTGGTCATCATAATCAAAACTGCTAAGGGCAGTAGCTAGAGGAATAATCAACTTTTCCCGGATAGCCCGCTGGAGATAGCGAGCGCCATATTGCGCATTATAGCCCTCCTCCGATAGAAAATCATTAATTTTCTCTTCGATGCTCAAATCCATTTTTCGAAAACGTATACCTTCCCGATTTCGGAGCAGGCTCAATTCCCGATCAACAACATAGCGAACTACTTCTTTTGTCAAGGGCTTGAAAGCTAAGACCTGATCGATCCTATTATATAGCTCTGGCCTAAAATGCTTTTGAACCGCACTTAAAAAATGACCGGTCACATCCTCCGTACCAGCGTCCTTGCTCATGGTAATCCGATTGGTTTGCAGGTTGGCCGCACCAATATTGGAAGTCATGATGATAATAGTGCTGCAAAAATTTACCAACTTCCCGCTGCTATCCGTCAAGCGGCCTTCACTCAATATCTGGAGCAATAAATCATAAAAATCTGGATGGGCTTTTTCTATCTCATCGAATAAGAGTACACAAAATGGTTCTCTTCTTACCGCTGAAGTCAATAGTCCGTCGGAGAAATAGCTTTCTCCCGTCAGGCGCATGACAGAATAAGGGTCAGAAAATTCGCTCATATCAAATCGAATCATCCGTTCTCTGTTCCCAAACATAAACTCAGATAACACTTTTGCCATTTCGGTTTTACCGACACCAGTGGGTCCGATAAACAAAAGAGAAGCAATAGGTTTCCCGGTACGCATCAGGGCTGTTTTGATAGAGGCCAAGAGACCGGTTAGACTCGCCACTGCCTGATCTTGTCCAAAAACATTTGAATTAAACCGCTGTGCTACTTCCTTTAAATCCATCGGTATCTGAGGATCCACCATAAACTGTGGCATCCCGGTTTCTTCACAAAAACTCCGGATTACTTCAGATCGGCTTACTATATTGGATACTTCTTTTCGATTGATCAAAAGACTTTCTAAAAAGCGGATAGGTTTCCCTGGAAAACCAGCATAAGGCGTATACCTGCGATTCAGTCGAATGGTCTCCTGAACAGCATCTGCTTCCAAGGTTACTTTTCTGGTTTTTGCAATATCATTGACTTTATTAATAATAATATCTTCTAACTCTTCTTTGGGTTCTTCCAGCTTAATAATCTGGAATAGATTGGTGTAATTAGGATTTTTAAGTTGAATTCTTGCTAGTTCTTCTTCCGTACATTCGGTAATCATCATCACCTCTCCCCTCGCGATAAAGGTGCGCATATAGTCAGCCATACTAACTTCATTGCCGACATATTTTCCAACTTCAAATAGTTCGAGGAGGTTTCTTACAAATAGAATAGCACTATTTTTAAAAAGTTCTTCGCATAAGGTCGAAAGATGGTGCTGCCAACCACTATCCTTCGTCAATTCTTTTACCATGACAGAGGCCGTAGTCTCCCAGATCTTATGATTGATTCGATGCTTTTTTAGCATTCTTGCGACTTCCCAAACCATTGCTGTTTTTCCGACTCCAGATGGGCCTACAAGGATCACATTTTTATTAAACTTAGACTTCAAGGCTCTGATCAATTGGTCTAACTCATTTTTACGACCATACACCACCCTTGCACCCGACATCAATTGAGTGGCCACTTTAGTGATTAAGTTTTCTTCTTCATCATCGGAGATAGCATCCAGTTCCTTTAATGAATGAAAGCTCAAATTAATATCATGTTGTATCAGTTCAACAGACTCAAACCAAATCGTGGCTATAATTTCGTTGATCAGCGGTAGTTTTCTTTTACGTAAAAACTCCAGGCGAATGGTCTCCCTTAACCTTTCTTCTATATTATTACCTTCATCAGCGAAAACTTCCAATCCCAAAACAGGTACCATCACCCAAGTGCCAATACGGTCATTATATGTGTTTTTGAAATAATAATCCATTTCCAGGTCAAAGGCAGGATAGGAGACGCCATCCTTCGCCGCATCAAAAGGGATTTTTATAGCCGTTTTATAATAATTTCCTTCGCTAAAATTATCCATGAGCGGCAGGTAATTTCCTTCATTCAGGATTTCTTTTTGAAAAAGATCTTTGAATGTTCTGGATAAGCTGAGCGCAGATTCATTCATCGCTATTTTCTGGGCATCCAGTAAAGGTCGGATGACAGTGCCGCCAGTCTTAAAATGCAATTTGACGGAGAAAAAGGGTATCGTTAAAACGTAGGACATTTATTGTATTTATAAAAGAGGGGCTAAAATAGCGAAAGGGATTTTAATGGAGAAGGGATTGTGTAGAAAAGACAAAGTAATCGCAGAATTATTTTTCTAAATTTTAAGTTCAAGCTCAAGCATCGAGTTCAAGTATCAAGCTTGTCCCAAAGTTTTTAAATCATGTTGGGTCATTATAAGGTTCAGGTCTCTATTTTAAGATACCATGACTAAGCTGGATTTTAGCATTTTATTTTTTCTATGTTACTTTTTTCATTGAAAAAAAAGTAACCAAAAAATCTAGTCAAAATAAAGGCTCAACACGCAAACAGTCACCCGCGCCCACCTATTTTGACATTCCCAGCCCGCAGAGTGTGCTAATCCTTAATCACTCTGCTTTTTATTTTTGACAAGTCTCTTGTTTTTTTTGAACATCAGTATTTAAACATAACAGATAAAATTTGAGCTTGATACTTGGACTTGAATTTTATCAGCTTTGCACCAATCCCCAGCCCTTATCCCAGGTACTCAGTGGAAATTCAATATTCCCGTTTTCAGTTTTCAGTATATAAGGTTTGGTTAGATCAAGCTGCCCTCTAGCCCCAAACATCAGGCTTGGTGTCACCGGTTCTTCTGAAAGCAGGATCGTCCCGAAGCATCCTTCCTGGCTCCTCAAATGCGCTCCGGCAGCTTGCGCAGCGCACATTCCTGCCCTGGTCATCACGGAGCTTTCCCCTACATGGGCTCCAATTATGATCTTCCAATCGCGTGCTTGAAGCGCTTCGATCATTTTCAAACTTCGAATAAGGCCCCCGACCCTGGATACTTTAATATTCGCTATGAAGCGCCCTTCTAAATTATCGTAGGCTTGTAAATCTGATTCGCTACAAAGACTTTCGTCGAGTATCACCGCGGTGTCTAATGAGGTACTAACCTTACTTAAGGCTCCCGGGTTTTTCGGCTCCACCGGTTCTTCGATTCCTATAAAAGGTATTTTCAGTTTAGAGAGATGATCAATGGCAATAGCGGTATTACCCGACCATAAATTATTGGCATCGAGCCGAATACGTAAATTATTTACGCCTGCTGTTTCGCACATTCGGCTAAGTGTTTCCAATTTCATTTGGTCTTCTGCCAGTCGGCCATTTAGCTTTATTTTAAAATCAGTAAAACCCCACTTAAGGTAGCGCTCAATCAATCCTTCATACTTCTGCTGGTCTCCGTCGCTTAGGATAGCGGCATATTGATAGACCGCCAAGGGCTTTTTCAGCCCCAATAATTGCTCGACGCTTATCCCCTGCTCTTTGGCAAATAAGTCCAATAAGGCGGTTTCAATACCACACCAGGCGGCGGGATGCTCGTCAATAGCTGCGTTTTTAGCTTTCACCCTTTCCTGCAAACTTGCCAAATCCGTGCATTCCTCCTCAATTTCAGTCAGCTGAGGGTTGAGCCAATCCATGCAAGAACTTACCGTTTCTCCGGTCACATAGGATCGAGGACATCCTTCTCCAAAACCGACGATTTCTCCCCTACTGGCAGTCACCCAGATACTTTCTCCCAGGTTTCTGGAAGAAGAGGCTTGCTTGAAGTTTGTTTTTAGGGGAAGGTGTAAGGGAGTGACTTTTAATTTGATTTTTGTAGGCATAGAGTTATTTTAAAATGAATAATATCGATGAGGAAATATTCTCAATTCCTCTGTGCCACTTTAGCATCGGCGTTTAATTTTTAAAAATATACAATATTTGGGAAAAAATATTGTAGTAACGTCCGAAAGATAACTTATCGACCTGCTTTTGCCGTCTACTAAAGTTTATACATAAATAGTGATATGAATAATTATTTTTTATTAATAAGGAATGAAGTATAAATAAATTGGGTAGTACTACAAATGCGCACTTTTTAATTTTTGAACTATGCATGAATAGTGGATTCTTGACAATTAAATGGTGCGCATCTACAGCACTACCTTTTTGCGATAGCATAAAAAGAGGATCTGCGAGCTGGATGTTAAACCGATTTTCTCTTTAGTGCCGTGGTTCACCGATCATCAATTTTTAAGAAAATTAATGCTCAATGATCCACTCTTCTTGTGAATTAACTTATAAATCTTACAAACCCAATTCCATCATCAAATCGACTTCTTCCAGATCTCCTATAAAATACGGATGCGAACCAATTACTTCAAAGCCAAGATGTTTATAAAATGCAATGGCTTTCAGGTTTTCCTCCCAGACACCCAGCCAGATTTTCTGCTTGCCTAAGGAGTGGGCTATTTCGATTGCTTTATTGATCAGTATGCGACCCAATCCTTGTCCGGAGCATTTTTTCAATAAGTAAATTCGTTCCACTTCGAGGTATTCATTACCCATGGGCTCGGTTTGGGCATGACCTTTATTTAACTTTATAAAACCCGCCAATTCTTCTTCTTTTTTAAGCATATAAAAATAGCTCTCCTTGTTTTCTAATTCCCTTTTTATTTGAGAGATATGGAATGCTTTTTCCAGGTAGATTTTAAATTGTTCGGGATCATCTCCTGGCCCAAAAGATTCTTTAAAACATTGATAAGCCAATTTTTGGAGACTTTCCAGGTCTTGCATTTCACATCGACGCAATGTTATTTTTTCCATGTGCTAAAGATAAAAATCATTATTGTTATTCGGCAAGTATTTTTTTTGCCACTAAGGCACAGCGTACCAAGACACTAAGGAATTTACAATTCCACCATTTTGATAGGAGCCAAATCAATAGCATCCTGCGAGATTGGTTCGCCATTTCGATTGATAGGGTTGATATATTCCCAGACGGTTTCCTCCTCCACATTTACTTCAAAAGAATGACCGTTCATTCCTTCGCAGATTAATAAATTTCCATTGGGGAGCATCTGGGCACTGTACATGAGATTGGAGCGAAAACCAGCTTCGGAAAATATCCGGTCAGTAGAATTATACCAATAGTCAGATTGGAGAGAGGAAATGGTGACGGGTACGGTATTATTAACGATGAGGATAATAAGTTGGTGGTGGTTTAATTTCGTATTCAGATTGCAGAAATGTGATGATGTCCACCAATTCCTGTACCGTCATTACTTCGTTGTAATTATTCATTTTTGAGCTATTATTTTCGTTTTCGACAGTTTGCTGATAAACCCTGGCAAGTTTATGGGAAGGGTTAATTACGGATGTTACTAATTCTCCATAAGACTTAAGCGTAGTAACTTTTCCTCCAAGAGGAACATTTAGGTTTTCGGGATTCCCCTTCCAATCAATACCAGTTATACTGTGGCATTCATTGCAGCTTAATTTGATGAAAGTGGCTTTTCCACTTGTTATGTCACCAGCGGGAAGGGCAAACCCACGACCTTCCTGATTACAACTTATAATAAAAACTAAGCCCAGAAAAAATATTAATAGTAGTAGAACATTGAATTTAGAAGTCATGATTTATTTTTAGATAAAAATAAGGTAAATCCTTAAAAAAGGCTATGATATATATCATAAGGCAATATGAGCTTCATCAATAAAATAAAATGCGAATGACATGATTGATTACTTATTATACTCTTATGAATAAAACAGGCCAGCTTTAATTTTTAGAACAGGGATAGTCTAATATCTCATAATGTATCTTATATTTACCCAAACAAAATAACAAAATGGAAGACCATAAAATTCATAGGAATAAAGAATTGTCACTTTGGGAAGCTATGATCCCGGTGATTGTACTGATCATTCTGCTGGCTTATAACGTACTTGGAACCTTTGGCGATTATGCGATCGAAGGACCCAACCAATTTGCGCTTTTATTGGCAGCAGCCGTTGCAGTAGTCGTAGGACTTTATAATAAAGTAACGTATAAAAAAATGATGGACGAGGTAGGAGATAGTGTAAAATCTACCTTCGGTGCTATCCTTATTTTGCTTATGGTGGGTGCTTTGGCCGGTACCTGGCTGATAAGCGGCATCATTCCCTCTATGATCTTTTATGGCTTAAAAATTTTAAACCCTACCATATTTTTAGCGGCTTGTGTGATTATTTGTGCGGTGATATCCTTAGCCACCGGTAGCTCATGGTCTACTACCGCTACCGTTGGTATCGCGCTGGTTGGCATCGCAGGGGTATTAAACATATCGTTGGGGATGACCGCCGGTGCTGTAATTTCCGGCGCCTATTTTGGGGATAAGATGTCTCCGCTGAGTGATACCACAAATTTAGCCCCTGCCATGGCGGGTAGTGATTTATTCACTCATATCAGGTATATGGGATATACGACCATTCCTAGTATTACTATTACCGTCATTATTTTTCTAATTATCGGTTTTACACAAACTACCTCAGGTGCGGAGGCAGATCATTCGGAAATTTCTAATTTATTGACCAGCAAATTCAACATTACCCCCTGGGTATTTCTGGTACCCTTGTCCGTTGTTTTTTTAATCATCAAAAAAGTGGAGCCCTTGATTGCTTTATTTATCGGAACACTTATCGGGGGAATTTTTGCAGTAATCTTCCAGCCTGAAATCATAAAAGTCGTCAGTGGATCAGATACTTTAAATTTCAAATCAAGCTATATTGCTATCGTCAAGGCGATCACCTTAGAAACCAAACTCGATGCCCCTGAGGCCTATGAAAAACTATTCAAAGCCAAAGGAATGTATGGGATGCTCAATACCATTTGGTTGATCCTTTGTGCGATGGTCTTTGGTGGTGTCATGGATGGTATCGGCGCACTTGCAAGAATCACCCAGTCACTTTTGAGTATGGCAAAAACTACTTTCGGTTTATTTGCAAGTACGGTCGCTAGTTGTCTGGCACTAAATGTCACCGCTTCTGACCAGTACCTCGCTATCGTCGTACCTGGAAAAATGTTTAAAAAAGCATTTGAGGATAAAGGGCTTGCTCCTGAAAACCTCAGCCGGACACTTGAGGATTCCGGGACGGTAACTTCGGTCTTAGTTCCCTGGAATACCTGTGGGGCTTATCAGTCCGGTGTGCTTGGTGTCTCGGCGGCTGATTATGCTATCTATGCGATTTTCAACTGGCTCAGCCCGATTATGACTTTGATTTTTGCGGCGTTTAGTATTAAGATTAAGCAGTTGGCGAAGAAATAAATGATTTGGGAT
>JBLHJZ010000239.1:0-7312 GCA_047619515.1 Saprospiraceae bacterium
CATCGTAGTTTTAGGGCTCTGGTTTGTCCAATCAAAAGGGGTGGAGACTTTCGAATTTACCTTTTCAAATGCACCTGAAGATTATTGGACACCAATCTTTGTAGGATTAATCGGTGTATTTTTCTCCATGGGAGGCTGGCATCACACCACCTACCTTTCCGGGGAGACCATCAATGCCTCGAAGAATGTGCCGAGGGCGATGGTTTTTGGCGTTTTGATTGTCACGCTAATGTATATGCTGATCAACTGGGTATATATGCTGCTCTTACCGCTCCCTGATATTGCTGCGACCAGAACTGTTGCCGGAGATGCCTTTAGCCAAATCTTTCCTTTATGGGGGAGTCGTGCGATATCTATTCTGGTCGCCGTTTCTGTTTTTGGAACCATTGGCATTTATACCGTTACGGCTCCGAGGATTTATTTTGCCATGGCAAGGGACGGGATATTTTTTAAACAGTTGGCCTATTTGCATCCCCAGTACAAAACACCGGTTGTTGCCATGGTAGCTCAGGCGATTGTCACCTGTTTTCTAATTATAGCTTTTGATAAACTATATGATCTCATGGCCTTTGTCACCTTTATGGATATCCTGTTTATGACCCTGGCTGCGATTTCAATTTTTGTTTTTAGAATAAAAATGAAGGACGTGAACCGGCTGGTTAAAGTCCCCTTTTATCCGGTCGTTCCCTTGATATTTATTTTACTGTCAGGTATATTTGTTGCAGTTACACTTATGCAAGTTCCAGGGCCTACCTGGTGGGCAATGGCGATTTTAGCAGTAGGTATTCCAGTTTATTATCTTTTTAAATGGAATAAAAAATAAGGGGAAATACTATTTTTAATTGTAGGGATATAAGAGGACCGGTAGGCAGATTAACACGAATTCCACGAATTGCATCCATTTGACTATCCAAGGTAAAGAAGCAGACTAACATACCTCCGGTAGTTAAAAAGGCTGCGGAACTGGCAAAGCCAGGACAGCTGCTCCCTCCCTTGCCCGAATGGGCTCCCGTCTTCGGCACCGATACGCCTGTGTCAAGGTGATGTTAACAATAAAGTGCTCTTTTAATAGGAAAGACAACTAAAATATGGCAGGGGGGTTATATATTTGCTTCAGGGATACAGTTATTAGTGCGCTGTCACTAAAGCCAATTGAACTCAAAAAAAAATATGAAAATAGCAGTATTTAGTACAAAACCTTACGATCAAGAATATTTTGAACGGTATAGCGATAGCCATAACTTTGAATTCACTTTTTTTGAAACACCGCTAAATCGCGACACAGCCAATCTAACATCAGGTTTTAATGTAGCCTGTGTTTTCGTAAATGATAAAGTTGATAAAGAGACGGTAAAAATATTATTTGAAAATGGAATTAGGTTAATTGCATTACGTTGCGCTGGATACAATAATGTGGATATAGAATCAGCAAAAAGAAATAATATTAAAGTCGTGCGAGTACCTGCTTATTCACCGGAGGCGGTTGCAGAACACGCAATAGCGTTAATTTTGACATTAAATAGAAAAACACATAAAGCTTATAATAGAATCCGAGAGGGTAACTTTTCGCTAAATAAACTTATTGGTTTTAATCTTCATGAAAAAACAGTAGGAGTTGTCGGGACAGGAAAAATAGGAGCTACTTTTTGTCGGATAATTAAAGGGTTTGGTTGTAAAATTATTGCATTCGATAAATACAAATCTGAGGAATTAATAAATCTAGGGGTGGATTACAAACCTTTGGATGAAGTTTTTAAACAAGCTGACATAATATCTTTACACTGCCCTCTTAATCAAGAAACAAAACATATGATAAATGAGGAGTCATTATCATTGATGAAAAATGGTATTATGATTATTAACACTAGCAGAGGAGCATTAATTGATACAGCAGCTATAATTAAAGGCTTAGCTAATAAGAAAATTGGATATTTAGGAATTGATGTTTACGAACAAGAAGAAAATCTGTTTTTTAAAGACTTATCAGAAAGTATAATTCAAGATGATTTGATTTTAAGATTAATTAGTTTTCCAAATGTTTTAATAACCTCACATCAGGCGTATTTTACAAAAGAAGCTATGGAAGAAATAACAATAACCACATTAAACAATATCAAGGACTTTGAAAAAGGGATAGCATTAAAAAACGAGCTTGTATAAACTGGCTATAACACACGATAGAATGACAAGCCTACTATGCGTCGGCCTGTATCTATCGAAACGTTGGCAGTAAGTAAAAAATAAACACTAATAAATCAATGATATTTAAAAAGATCCGCAATAAGTTAGAACGATTGGCATCAAAGAAAGGAATAATAGGTTTGTTCTTATTTTCTCATACTGTCTTGTTGTTGATGATGCTATTTACCTTTCCTCGGATTAATGCCAAATTTGGCACTCAAGCGTTCGATTTGAAAACTTTCGGGTATTCTCAATCAGAAGCTACAATGATGCTTCAAAATTTAGATCAATCAACAATCGATTTATATCTATTTCCACAACTATTTCTTCTTGACATACTATACCCCATTTTACTTGCACTCTTTTTAAGTACATTAATAATTCGGTTATCTAATTTAATAAAGATCAATCAGAATCATGTTTTTTCAAATTTGTTCATGCTGCCGTTCATTGCTATGTCCGTTGACTACTTTGAGAATATAATGATTTCGTTGATGATAATAAATCCAACAAATGTACCGTCAGGAGTGATAAAAACAGCAAGCATCTTTACACAGATGAAAGGAGCGTTCACCACTTTGAGTTGGCTGGTTATTTTAATCCTCTTGTTCGCTTGGCTGATTAGCAAATGGAAAAATAAAAAACATACTGCCAACAATGTATAAAAATAATAGCCAAGACAACAGGAGATCTATAAAATTATGACAGCAAAATACCTTTGGGAATTCGGATCATTAATTCTTGTGATTTTAGGAACCTTACATCTCTTATACACTTTTTTTTCTGACAAATTTTCTTCAAGAAATAAAAAGGTAATTGATGAAATGAAATCATCGTACCCGAATCTCACCAAAGAAACCACAATGTGGAAAGCTTGGATAGGCTTTAATGCTAGTCATAGTAGTGGAGCTATGTTTATTGGGATTATAAATTTTTATTTGGCTTTAGAATATTTCACTGTTTTTCAATCAGACCACTTCTTCTTTATATTTAATATTTTGACCGTTGGTTTTTATGTTTGGCTAGCAAAAAAGTATTGGTTTAAAATTCCTTTTATTGGAATATTGACAACCTTGGTTTGTTATGTTTTGGCATATATTATAACACTCTACTGATTAATAATCTGATATAACTGATCCAGTTTTGGTGTCAGAATGATTTCTGTTCTTCGATTCTTAGCTTTGTTAGCGGCGGAATCATTCGGAGCCAAGGGATCATAGAAAGCCCGGCCGGAAGCAGTCACCCTTTTAGCATCTACACCTTGCCCGGTCAGCACTTTGGTCACGGCTGTTGCTCGTCGAACACTTAAATCCCAGTTGCTGGCAGCACCGCCGTCAGAATCAGTATGTCCTTCGACATTGATAGAAATATCAGGATTGGCATTTAGTAATGCCGCTAGTTGGATAATTGCTTTTTTACCTTTCCAGTCAATCTGGTCACTACCAGAGGCAAAGAGCAAGCTTTGACTGAGTGACACATAGATTTTACCATTCTTTTCGCTCACCGTCAGGTCAGAATCCGTAAAGCCCAGCAGCGCCTGATTGACGTTTTGCCGAAGAGCGAGTAGGGTAGCATCTTTTTGTTGGAGCAGCGCCTGAAGTTCCTGGACTTGTCGTTCATAATCATTAGACTGACCGCCTGTATTATTATATTGATCTTCTTTGGCTTGCAACTCAGCACGAATCCGCTGGATATTTTCCAGTTGCAACTTTTGATCTTCCTCGACTCTGGCTAACTCCCTTTCTTTTTGATCCAGCAGTGTCTGTTTTGCAGCTAACGCTTCTGTTAGCGTTTGCTTTTCAGTGGAAGTGGTCGAAAGGATATCAGTATTTTGGGAAAGTAACTGATCATAACTGTATAGCAATTGCTGATTATTTTGACTCAGCGCAGCAAATCGTTCTTTCAGTTCTTTATAATCTTTATCGTTCTTTTCCAGTTCCGCCTCCAGGCGTTTCATATCAAATTGCAAATAGCGATTTTTATCCACCACGGATATTAAAGAATCTCTTTCTCTGCGATTAGCAAGACTTTGATTTTCTAATTCGGCGTATTTTTTAGTAGGCACGCAGGATGCGATAAGGATAGTGGCAATAAAAGCTAATAATAATTTCGATAGGAATTTCATAGGAGTCTGATTTTGTATTAGTTACATCTCTTCACAAAGTTAATGCTAATTTTTAAAAAAAGCGTAAAGAAGGAAGAATACCTATGGTGATCGCTTTGCTTGTGATAGGGCTGCGCCCATGTGATCGACCTACGGTCTTGTGGAATCGCTCCGAGCGACCTCACAAGACCGTAGGTCGATCACCAAACCACAAGCGAAGCGATCACCAAACCCAACTTTCTCAGCTCAGCTTTACCGGTGCTCATACATCGACTCATAATACTGCTGATAATCTCCGCTGGTCACGTTTTTCATCCATTCTTCATTAGCCAGGTACCATTCAGCCGTTTTTTTAAGTCCTTCTTTTGCGAAGACGGTCGGCTTCCATCCTAATTCGTTCATCAGTTTTGATGCATCGATTGCATATCGGCGATCGTGGCCGGCACGGTCTTTTACATAGGTGATTAATTTTTGGGATTCGCCTTTTTCGCGACCCAACAATTCATCCATCACTTCGCAAAGATTATTGATAAGATCGATATTTTTCCATTCGTTATTTCCACCGATATTATAGGTCTCTCCGATATTGCCTTTTTCATAAATCAGGTCAATCGCACGGGTATGATCTTCTACCCAGAGCCAATCACGGGTATATTTTCCGTCACCGTATACCGGTAGCGCCTTATTGTTTTTAATATTATTGATAAACAAGGGTAGTAACTTTTCAGGAAACTGGAAGGGCCCGTAATTATTAGAACAGTTAGAAATAACTATTGGCAAATCGTAGGTATGATAAAATGATCTGACCAGGTGATCGGAACTCGCTTTGGAAGCAGAGTAGGGCGATCGAGGATCATAAGCGGTATCTTCCCTAAAGAACCCGGTGTCGCCCAATGTGCCATACACCTCATCGGTAGATACGTGGTAAAAGCGCTTGCCTTCAAAGTCAGACCAGTTATGTCTCGCTGCATTCAGCAGATTCATCGTGCCCAGGATATTGGTTTTGATAAACGCAGTCGGATCCTCTATCGATCGATCGACATGCGACTCTGCCGCCAGGTGAATCACGCCATCAAAATTATAGGTTTTGAAAAGCTGGTCTAAGAATTCCGGATCTACGATATCTCCTTTTATAAAAGTATAATTCGGTCGGTCTTCGATATCTTTGAGATTGGCCAAATTACCGGCATAGGTCAGCAAGTCCAGGTTTACAATATGATAATCCGGGTATTTATTTACAAACAGCCGCAATAAATGCGAACCGATGAATCCCGCTCCTCCGGTGATTAGAATGGTTTGTTTCATTGCTTGAAATTTAGCGATAATATAAAATATGGGAAATGGTTTTATTTATAGGAAGTGGCCAGAATATCAGAGGTGAGGAGTGAGGGCTGAGAAGTGAGGAGGCTCTGAGCATTCACCCCTCACCTCTCACCCCTCACCCCTGGATCAAGCCGGCTCATCCACCTTCACCACCGTCTTAAAGTATTCATAGGTTCTTTTCAGACCGTCGGCTCTCGTTACCTGTGGTTCCCAGCCTAGTATTTCTCTAGCTTTTGTGATATCCGGTCTGCGCTTTTTAGGATCGTCCTCCGGCAATTCTTTATAGATTAATTTTGCTTTAGGATTGCCAACTAACTCCAACACCTCTTCCCCAAACTCTTTGATCGTTACCTCTGCAGGGTTTCCAATATTCACTGGCATATGATAATCACTGTGTAATAATCTATATATGCCCTCCACCAAATCATCTACATAGCAGAAAGAACGGGTCTGAGAGCCATCACCGAAAACGGTCAGGCCTTCCCCCCTGATAGCCTGCGAAAAGAAAGCGGGCAGCACCCGGCCATCATTGACACGCATACGAGGACCATAAGTATTGAAAATACGAATAATCCGGGTTTCGAGGCCATGATAATTATGGTAAGCCATCGTAATCGCCTCCTGGAATCGTTTTGCTTCATCGTATACACCACGTGGGCCGATCGGGTTCACATTTCCCCAGTATTCTTCTACCTGTGGGTGTACCAACGGATCACCATAGACTTCAGAAGTCGAAGCGATTAACATCCTTGCTTTTTTCTGTTTGGCTAAACCAAGTAGATTATGCGTTCCCAATGCACCCACTTTCATGGTCTGGATAGGCATTTGCAAATAATCAATGGGGCTTGCAGGAGAAGCAAAGTGTAAGATATAATCCAATTCACCGGCCACGTATACGTAGTTGGATACATCGTGGTGATGGAATTCAAATTCTTTTAAAGGAAACAGGTGCTCGATATTGGCCATATCGCCTGTTATCAGGTTATCCATTCCAATAACGTGATATCCTTCTTTGATAAAACGATCACAAAGATGCGATCCTAAAAATCCGGCGGCTCCGGTAATTAAAACTCTTTTCATTTCAATAAATTTTCGGTTGCAGTGGAAGACATTACTGCTTTTCGTAAATGGTTGATAATATATAGTTGTATTTCTTGTGTCATTTCCGTGTGTATGGGCAATGACAAAACTTCTTTTGCCAACTGTTCAGCAACAGGAAAATCTCCAGCCTTGAAGCCATTGTTTTTATAGGCATTTTGGAGATGTAATGGTATAGGGTAATATATTGCGGAGGCGATACCTTCTTCTTTCAAAACTTTTACTACCTTTTCGCGATCTACTGCTTTTAACCTCAAAGTATATTGATGATAAACATGGGTAGAAAACGTTGCTGCTACGGGTGTTATTACGCCAAAATCAGAATTAAGTTGCTCCGTATAAAAAGCTGCCGCTGTCTGCCGGCTTGCAGTATAATTTTTCAGATATTTTAATTTTACATTCAAAACGGCAGCCTGCAAACTATCCAGTCGGGAATTTACGCCGATTGCATCATGATAATACCGGATACTGGAACCATGGTTACAAATCAATCTAAGTTTGTCAGCCAGTGCATCATCGTTGGTAAAAATAGCGCCGGCATCTCCAAAGGCTCCCAGGTTTTTTGCTGGAAAAAAGGAGGTAGTACCAATATGCCCAATTGTTCCT
>JBLHJZ010000240.1:0-7304 GCA_047619515.1 Saprospiraceae bacterium
ACTCCTGATTATAAATAGTTCTCCACCGCTCCGTACAGGCATTTTTCCTGCGATAAAGTGTATTGATATTTTCCATTTTTAGCTGAGCCCGGATGACTTCAGCCTTCACACCTTCCGAGTACAACTTTAGCATTTGCCGACAAAGATCACTCAATTGTGCAAAAGCATTTTCCAGTCTGGACTGTCTGATTTCTTCTTCTTCCATTGCTTCCAATTCTGAAACTGTACGCTGTTCACCTTCGTATCGTTCCAACTCCGCACTTCTTACCCCCTTATCCTTACTTTTTTTACGAATCTGATCAATCCACTTGTTTTTACAAATCTGAATAAGGAGTGCACCAATTGGGCAAGTAAGGGTATAGGCTGGATCGCAGGCCTTATTATATAGTGCAATAATCGCTTCCTGGAAAACATCTCTGGCATCAGCATTGGAGCCATTATTATTCGAAACCCAGTTAATCACAGGTTTTGAAAATCGCTGATACAATTCTTCCAGCATTCTACTATCGCCTTTTCGCAAGGCTTCAATGTAACGATGGTCTTCGTGTTGATTCATTTTCGAAAGATATACAATCTTTTTTATAAAAAAATAGAAGTGCTAAATTAATGATTAACAATGATTTAAGCGTTGAAAATATAAATATGCAATAAAGAATTAAAAACAAAGGGGTAAGACTTTAAAAGATGCTTCGATATAAGGTTGTATTCAATATTGACTATTAATAAGAGTCACTTTGCTGACTACTGGCAAGGAGTTGGAAATGGAGGCGGAGCAGCAACAATACCTTTAGCCTTTGGATTTTGAGCAGCAATAAATGCAAACTATTAAATTTTCTTCCCATAAACTATTTCAAACGGAGTTCGCCATATTGGCGAACTCCAATTTTTAGTTATATTTGAACATTAGCGACAGGTTACTAATAACTGTCTGTTTTATACTCGTTCCCCGATGAATCGGGATCGAAGACTTTCGACTTTATACTTCGCACAAAAAATAGCGCATTATGAAAAACAAGATCACATTCATCTTCTTTATTTTTCAAATTCTTTTTACATTCCCAAACCTTTTTGGACAGACCACCATCTTTTATGAGCCTTTTGAAGATGGAAATATAAATGCCTGGATATCTTCTAATTCTGATCCAAACAGTAATATCAACTGGACATTTGATGCTGATGGAAAAGCAGAAGGAAGTATCAACTGGAATAACCGACCTGCCATCATATCACCCTCTGATGAAGGAATTGATACAGATGCTTTGGGCACCGCTGCACTGGAAATAGATACTGACATTCCTCAACAAATCACTTTGACTTCTACTTTTATTGATTGCTCCATTGAACCTGACGTATTCTTGCGATTTAACCAATATTATGCAGTACAACAAACACCAACCATTAGCTATGTGGAAGTTTCCAATGATGATGGTCAGAATTGGACATTATTTCCGATTCTGGATAACGATATACTGAAAGAAGGTGAGGAAACGACAGCTTTTAATGTACAGGAATTTGATATTTCTTTGGTAGCAGCTGGCTTTGCTAATGTCCAGATTCGATTTACCTTGGATGGTACCGCCAGATTTTGGTTACTGGATGATATACGCTTATTTTCAAATCGCCCGGAGACAAGCCCTATTAGTTATTTTGGAGACAGTTTGGAAGTCTTTGGAAAACCCTATGATGTTGAAGGAACAGGTTGGCCTTATGTCCCTTATCAAATTGTCGTAGAATTTGACGAAACAGCAACAGCTCTCGAAAAGCAAAATATCCGCGATACTTTTGGCTTTGCCCTCATTGATACTTGTGTATGCAATAAATTAGAATTGTGGGCTTTGGATGGTCAGGGAGATTTGAGTGAACCTTTTCCTATCAATGAACGGATTATGGGCGTTAGCAGCAAATCTAAAGTAAACGGCGCTGATTATAATAAATTTAATTTCAACGAGCTTCAGAACACGGTATTTTCTCCCGCTAATCCGCTACTATCTGTTCCTTCAGGAATCACAAGCACACCTACCGATGCAGTCCTTATTGCAGTCCTTGATACCGGGGTAGATTTTGGTCCCCAGGCTCCATTGACGCCGTTGATTTGGCGGAGTGAATCGGATTTGACCCTTGACGGAATGGATCAGGACAGTACCTGCTATAATGATGATTTTGTAGGGTGGAATTTTGTACATAAAAATAATAACCCTTCTGATGATCACAGCCACGGTACGCATGTCGCGGGAATAATTGCCATGAATTTTCCGGATACTTCAGGTTGTAAATTTAGAATACTTCCGGTCAAAACGCATGATGAAGATGGCGTTTCTAATTTATTTCAAGTGACCTGTGGTACTTACTATGCGATCAAAGTAGGAGCGAATGTGATCAATGATAGCTGGGGGGCTTATGGCACCGGAAGCATCATTTTAGCAAATGCTATTCAAGAAGCGGATATTGAAAATGTCCTTATTGTAACCTCTGCTGGAAACGATGCACTTGAATTGGGTAGTGGTAATTTTCAATATCCTGCTTGTTTTAGTGCAGATAACATTATCACCGTTGGGTCTTTTGGAGTCAATCCGGAGGGAGAATTGATTTCTTCGACCTTTTCTAACTATGATTCGCTTTTAGTAGATATTCTTGCCCCAGGCGAAAATGTTCACAGTTACGTACCTGGAGGAGGGTTGGTGACACAAGCAAAATCGGGTACTTCTCAAGCTACTCCGGCGGTGAGTGCTGCTGCTGCTTTTGTGTATTGCAATATTGGTGCAAACACTACCGTCAGAAACTGTGTTCTTGATTGTGCTATACAACATCCAACGGAGCTTGGAGATTATGCAACTGCTGGCCGGGTTTTGAATTTAGACCCAACTTGCCTATCGGGCTGGACTGCTACTTCTGTTGAACGGAAACCAAATTCGAATACTTTTGATTTATACCCCAATCCTGTTGCCGAAAAATTAAATATTATTTCAAAATCTAACTTAAAAAACATAAGTTTACAAGTGACAGATATTTCAGGAAGAATTATGTATGGTAAGGAAAGAGATTATGTAGATGTTGGAGAAAATATTGAAATAAATGTTGAACACTTTCCTTCGGGCATGTACTTTATTTTTGTAAATTTTGAAGGTTTGTTTTGGACAGAGAAATTTTTGAAACATTAATTTATGCTAAATATTAAAAACATTAAAACGGTATTGCTCTTTGTAGTGATACCGTTTTTTGCTTTTACTCAATGTCCGGAGGAAACTAAAATTCAAGCGGCTATAAATAGTAAAGACAGCACACAGATGAGATTAATGGCAGAATTGCTGCTGCCTTGCAATAATTTGCAAGACAGTGTGGCTTTGCTTTACCATAAATTAGGTGTTCGGTATTATATAAATGGAAGGTATGATAAAGCAATTCATTATACGCTTAAAGGCTTGGATCTTAGAACAAAGAATCTTGATCCTGGGCATTTTGATATAAGTGCTTCTTGTCATAATCTTGGCGTATTCTACAAAGGCATAGACAAACTAGATGCTGCTGAAAAATATTTTAAAAGAGCTGGGGAAATTCGAGAGAAATTGGATAATACAGATATGGTAGAATCCTATACCGAACTAGCAAGAGTTCAAAATAAAAAAGGTGAATATGACAGAGCTATTCAAAGTTTAGATTTTGCATTACAAAAGGCAAAAATATATAAAGACGAAGGTGGAATGGTTTCTTGCTATCTAGAGTATGGAAATATATTACCTGAAAAAAAACTTTATCAGCAAGCAATTGATAGCTTGATAAACGCAAAGAATATACTTGACTTGTATGCTCCTGATTGGGATCATGCAGTGTGTTATACTAATCTTGCTTTAAATTATTTAGCACAGAAAAAATATGAGGAGGCTATTGATTATGGTAAAAAATCTACTGCCTTGTGGCAAGCTTTTCAAGCTCCCTATGAATTAAGTACCTCTTTGAATAACCTTGGATTGGCTTATATCAAAACAAATCAATTTGAACAGGCCAGAATAATTCTCGAAAAAGGAAGAACAGTGTCTATTCAAAATAATATTCCATTTAGTTTATCTCAAAGTTTTGATAATCTTGCAGAATTATACCTTGCACAAAATGAAAATGAAAAAGCGGTGCTAAGTTTTCACGATGCCGTCAGAACCTTGGTGAAAGATTTTAATAATCCTGACTATTTATCAAATCCTTCCAAAGAACAAATCCTAAATGCTTCTCTAAAAAGACCCTTGCTAAATGATATCTCTGACAAAGCCAGGTCGATGTTAATTTTGTTTGAAGAAACAAAAAAAACGGAATTGCTTTCTAAATGTCTGGAGACTTATAAACTTTGCGACTATTTAGTAGATTTATTGCGAAAAGAGCAAGTTGAAGAAAGTACAAAACTTTTTTGGAGAGAGAAAGTAATTCCCATTTATGAAAATGCTATCCATGCTTCTATGGTCGCCAAAGATAAAGAAAGTGCTTTTTTCTTTTTCGAAAAGAGTAAAGCCATCCTGTTGATGGAAGCACTTCAGATTTCTGATGCATTATCGATGGTTCCCGATAGTGTCCGCGAGGATTCTTATAGCTTGAAACGACTACTATTGAGTGCAAGAGAAGAAGTAGAAAATGCCAATAAAAAAAATAGAACTAAAAAACTCAAATTACTTATTGAAGTCCAATCTGCATTTGACAAAAAAATAGAAAATATATCTCAGCAATACCCTCGATATTTTAATGCGAATATTGATGTCGATGTAGTCAATCTTTCCAATTTCCAAAAGGACTATTTAAAATCCGGAGATAAAAATTCTATCCATTTTTTCTATGGCGCTAAAAATGTTTATGCGCTCAAAACAATGGCTCAAGATGCTCAGATTTACAATCTCGGCTCCACACAAACCATCGAGTCCGAAATCCGAAAACTACTCACCTTTTTTGAAAAGTCATCAAATATTGAAAATGCGCCGCAAGATTTTTTACAACAATCTACAAAGCTTTATAATTTATTGCTAAAGCCTTTAAATATTGAAGACGCAAAAGAACTGATTATTTTTCCAGATGGAGCATTAGCCTATTTGCCTTTTGAAACCCTGACTATTGCCGTCTCTGATAATCTCGCTTCTGCGCCATATCTGATTCGAGATCACATGACGCGATACGGATATTCAGCTACCATTCTTTCCAAGCAAAATATACTACAAAACGATACGCCAAAATCCATTATTGCTTTCGCACCTTTCGCGGAAAAATCCACCGACGCCAACCATCCCGTTCTGGCTTTTAGTGATGATGAACTCGGAAAGATTCAGGATAAAATCGATGGTTTTTTTTTTAAAAACAAAGAGGCTAGCCGACAAAATTTCCTCAAGAACCTCCATCAACATGGGGTGTTTCATTTATCAACACATGCTTTTTCTTCTCCAACAGAAACCAAACCACATATCGTTTTTGCAGATACCTCCTTATATCTTTCAGAATTATATACCTTGGATTTTTCTGCCAACCTCGTTGTCCTGAGTGCCTGCCAGACCAATATAGGTCAGCTTTCGCCAGGCGAAGGCGTCATGAGCCTGGGGCGTGGATTTACCTATGCAGGTGCGAGAAGCCTTATCTCAAGCCTCTGGAATGTAAATGCTGCCTCTACGAGTAAAATACTAGCTGGATTTTATGATAATATCTTAAAGAATAGGCCTAAATACGAAGCGCTTCACCTGGCTAAAAAAGCCTATCTGGAAAATGAATTGACTCCTGCTTATGAACGATCCCCTTATTATTGGGCGGGTTTGGTTTATTATGGCGATGATGGGGGAGTGGTGCTCAAGCAATCGAAAAGTAATACCTATCTTTGGATTACTTTTATAGCTTTACTCCTGGCAATAAGCGGGTTTTTTATTTGGAAATTAAAAAGGACATCATGAAAATACGAATGCTTAATAACTCCATAAGGCTAAGATTGTCGCAGGGAGATATCAAAGTACTGGAAGAATCAGGAAAGATAATAGAACGTGTCAATTTTCCTAGTGGACAAGAACTGTCCTATTCTCTGATGAGGAATGAAGAGGAAATGATTACTGCCGATTTTATGGATTCAGAAATCAACACTTTTATTCCGGTGAATTTATTATCTGAATGGATAAACACAGATAAGGTGGGTTTTGAGCAAGACTTACCGATAAGTGGGGGAGGAACATTTAAAATACTGATAGAAAAAGATTTTAAATGTCTGACAGAGCGATCCGAAGATGAAAGCGACCTGTTTCCACATCCTGATAAAGATATTCTTAATTGCTAATGGGATATAAATAATCCAGGAAACAAACCCAATAGGTTTTCAAAACTCCTTGGGTTTAGCCTTGCGATACATTGGACTATGAATATTGATTATTCTTCCTATTACATTTTCATAAATTTCAAACTATATACCTGCCCATTGTCTTCATAATTAAGGAAATACATTCCCGGGTTCTTGATATTCATGCTCGAAGTGGAAAGATAGATTTGCCCTTCCTGCGTTAGTTGAGAATTAGTATAAAGGCATTTACCGGTAATATCAAGCACTTTGATATTGACTTCCTGTCCGTCTAGTGAACTACTATATACTCTTACAAAATCTTTGACAGGGTTAGGATAAATAACCGGTTTATCTGCCTGGTCATGCATAAAGATGTTAACTAATTGGCTAAAATTCATGATGTCATCTTGATCAACCTGTTGGATTCTGTAGTAATTATTGCCTTTACTGGGCTCAGTGTCTATTGCACTATAAAATTGAATGGAAGTACTATTTTGGGCAGCCTGCACCCTCGCGATTTCGGAGAAAGAAGTACCATCAGTTGATTTTTCTATAATAAAATGTGCACTATTTTCTTCAGATGCAGTTTCCCACTCCAGAAATACTTTTGAATGATCATTGTTTTTATAAGCCTTGAAGCTTATCAATTCAACAGGTAATACATTCATCCCTGCTGAGGTAGAGCCCAATGCAAACAAACTGGCTAAAGTAATCGGTGGACAGCCAAAATCATTAGAAATGGAACCGCTTACACCTAGTCCAAGACCTCCTGTAGTGGCTCCTTGGCCAATGCTATACCAACCGGAAATGGGATTATAATAACTTACGACCAGTGAAGCTAAATCGTTAATTCCATTTGCTGTAGCATCATCCCAATGAAGGGTAACATTCCCTACCGCAGCAGCATCATTCCGGTAAAGAGACCAATAGCCCTGCTCATTGAGCGCTATTAAAGGAGCGTTAAGACTATTTAGGGTTATTGGTGGACATCCAAAATATTGAGCGGTGTATTCAAGCGTCGGAT
>JBLHJZ010000241.1:0-7296 GCA_047619515.1 Saprospiraceae bacterium
GCACCTTCGCCTTCAGCCGTCGTGACGTAATAGGCATCAGGCCAAATACCGTATTTAGGGCAATCTGGCAATCCCGTAGCCTGAAACTGGTAAGCGTACCAGTTGCCTAAAGGATCACTGGTCATAGATACTGCCACTAACATCATTTTTGATCCAAATTCGCCCAACTCCGTAAATAACCAGCGCTCAGCTCCCTGATCCCATAAAACAATCGGATTCCCATGTCCTGTAATATTAAATGAATCCCAAAAGGTGTTGAGACTGGCAGGACCAAAGAGTAGCGTTCCATCCTTTCCGAAAATTTTAAAAATAGAACCTATCGCAGCATTTGTTATTTGTATATAGTGGTCAGGGCTCACATCACCATTAGGATTAGGTACAGGAGAATTAAAGGTCTCTGTAACATCTATTCCATCAAAATTCAAAATAGGTACTACCGGAATTATTACACTCAATAAGCTAAAAACCTGACGGACTGGATCCATTTCATCCGGAGAGGCTGCCGGATTATTGTTAGATAAAGGTAGATAGGGTTGTGAATGTTGAGCGGTATTTAAAAATTGAGTATCCCTGGAATGTATATTTTTCTCTTGATTAGCTAAACTCTCCGACATTTTATGTCTTAGTTCTCCTGTATGCCCAAGCAGTTTTACTAGCCGGGACTGCGCACCGTTTGTGACATCCGATTGAGCAAACGAATGAAACCCTGCAAACAATATAGCAGACAAAAGGAGTAGCTTAGGAAATGCTATTTTCATAAATAACTACTGAATAAAGTGATCTGCATCTAAAGTAGTAAAAAAACATCAAACCATTAGGACAAATTTATGACAGCGTTTGATTTTATACTTAAAATAAAAGTAAAAGCCCAAAAACGAATGATGCTTTTGGGCTTTTGAGATTTATAAACAGCGATAAATATAGGCTTTACCTCCTTACTATTTTGACCATTCTTTGTATTTCAGCATGATCAAATTCTACGAAGTAGACCCCTGCCGGGAAATTTCGAACAGAAAGAAATCCCGTCAATACCTCACCATATCGCACTAATCTATTCCGTTGAATAACTTTTCCACTGACGTCAATGAGACGAATATCCATAGTAGCTGAATTGGCTACACCTTTTACATTTATTCTAAATTTTCCTGGTGTCGGATTAGGAAAAACCTCGATAGCATTTCCAAAAGTAGTTTCATTAATACCTACTGTTGATAATACGGAAACCTCAAGAGTAGTTTCACAACCTATCGAATCGATTACGAGAATCGTATAATCCCCGGCGCCGAGGTTTTCGAAGATATTAGAAGTCTGAAAAGTGACCCCATTATTGATACTATAAGTAAAAGGTGCACTCCCATTCTCCGTACTTATTTCAATACTTCCCTCCATTAGACCTTCCACGGTACTGGTGACGTCTGCGGAGATTAATAAAGTACAAGTTTCAACCGTTACCTCAAATTCAGTAGTACAACCATTAGCATCCAGGATTACCACATTATAGGTTCCTCCGGAAAGGTCACCAAAGAAAGATTCACTTTGGAAATTATCTCCTCCATCAATACTGTACTGAAATGGAGCAGTTCCATTTGTTGCATTGATATTAATGGCTCCATCAGTACTGCCGGCCGCTGACTCCATTAAAGTCGTAGCCTCCCCTTCAAGTGAGCAAACAAATGGCGAGCAAAAATCATTAATTTCTTCTGATCCAAAGTTGGGAACCATCAAGGAAGCTAATACAATTCCATTTTCATCGGTAATTGCATAATTACCCTCTACCCCACCGAATTGGATACCATCTCCATAAGAGTCAAAAATCCTAAATGTATAACAAGCATTGGCTAAACACCATTGTTCAATATATTCTGTCTCGGTATTATTATAAGGCCCTCCCGAATAAAGCACCTCTCCATTTTCATCCTCTAATTGCCAGGTCGTCTCCCCAGGATAATTGTCAGTCAGTATTAATAATTGAACAAATCCACCCTCTGTAACCGCATTAAAATCTCTTGCACGAGTATCATTACTTAAATCCTCATCTGTTATTCCATTTGGTATGGAAGAAGTAGCGCTGATGTTATTCGCTCCATTGATCAGTGGATCAAGGGTGACATAGAGGGTATCGGATGCTCCACTTTCCAAAGTCCCCGTCCAGTTAATCGTTTCGGGTGATCCGGCATTAAAACTCCAGTCAATATTCGCTGTGGTGATGGTCTCCGCACCTATATTGGTTATTATAATCCCAACCTCTCTTGTACTATCACAAATAGCATCATCAATATTTAAAAACGAAGTAATCGCCAGGTCATATCTTGTTAATTGACTAATAACCATTCTTAAAGTATCATTCAATATATTTTGATCATCAGCCAGATTGGTAAATATTTTAAAATTATAATCTCCGATCACTGACAGATCAATTGGTGTATCAAATACTACATTGACTACACTATCCGGCGCTAATACATTCGCAATGTTTTTTGATTCAATAAAAACATTATCTACTATAAGCCCCACATCAAAATTTGCCTGTGCTTCTAATCCAAAATTCTTTACTTCTACTTCCACCGCCTCTGTACTGGTTAAATACGCAGAGGTTTGAGGAGTCAGTACACTTATTGCCCCTACATCGATGGTATCTCTTTTCAGTTGGAAGGTAACGATTCTTGTTCCCCAACTACTCCCTTCTTTCATATATTCCCCTGTATACCAAAAAGTTCTCGCATCCGCTTCATCCACGGCCATCATCGAATAATCCCCCCAACGAGAAAAAGGGTTATTACTCAAACCCTCTGCGAAAATATATTCATCAATAGTCATTTCTCCCAGAGGGTCGCTCGAACGTCTTCCGGTATAAGCCAAATCATAAAAATTATTTGCCCCCATAATGGTATAACCTAAACCTATATTACCAGCGCCGTCCATCGCTATACTTGCCATCCATCGATTATTATTATCGGGAGAAACGGTACCTTGCTGGTAAATAGTCCATTGTCCGCCTGATGGTTTTCGCAATTCATACCAACGCACACCTGCCAGGTTATTTCCATCCACATCTACTACATGATTTAAAACCATTGCTTCGTAACTACCAAAATTTCTGTACTGTACCCGATGCATTAGTACATGCATCAATGCAGAAACGGAATTACCTTCAGCATCGGTCAGACAATCAAAAATAGACCCATCGATACAAGCATTCGCATCAAAAGGTGCGGTGAATAATTCGATAGGACCAGTGACTGTAGTATTAGCTGCGTTGTCCCAATCTACATCAATTTCCCAAATCTCCAGTTTATCCTGACCGCCATCCCAGGCATCATCATACAATCTCATCATATAAGCCGGGCTACCTGGAGGAGGAGGGCTTTGCACGCCATCCCAATCAGCAGGAGTACATACCTGAAAGGAAAATTCATTAACAGATGGAAATTTTGGTACACCAACTCTTTGCATATCAACGGTAGCATCCCCGTTCAACATGGCATCCCGATCCAGAATATACACAGGCACATCAGGATCACCACCTTCATTTGTTGTAAAATAATAGGCATCAGGCCAGATGCCGAATTTTGGGTAATCCGGTAAATCAGGCGCCTGAAACTCATAAGCATAGAAATTTCCCAGTGGGTCACTGGTCTCAGACACAGCGATCAACATGGAAGAGAAAGAACTTGATATTTCTGAAAACAGCCATCGTTCGGCACTTGGATCCCATAAAACTACAGGGTCTCCCAGCCCTGAGCCATTAAAATCCTCCCATAAAGTATTCATACTGAGCGGACCCATTATTAACACCCCGTCTTTATCATAAACATTGAAAAGTGAGCCTCCTCCATTTACCGTCTGTACATAATGATCCGGACTTACATCTCCATTGGTATCCGGAGGTGTGCTTCCGGACTCTTCAGAACTAATTCCTTCAAAATTCAGTAAAGGTTCCACCGGAATGACCACACTCAACAGGCTAAATAGCTGTCGCAAGGGGTCAATACCCACCGGAAGTGGATTGGGGTTGTTTTGTACCATTGGGACCGTTCCGGCAAAGTTGTCAGGTCCTGCGAAGTGGCTTTTTCTTGCTTTCTTTTTTACTTGAATATCCGGACGAGCTCTCCGGGTTTTATCGCTAATCTTTCCGGTACGCCCCAGAAACCTTACCTGTGATTCCTGGGCTCCGGTCATCGTCTGTACCTGAGCATTTAAAGGAAAAAAAGAGCAAATACCTAACAAAAAGAAGAGTACTCTGGTAATGAGTGTTTTCATAAAAAATACTTATTAAATGATAGAATCAATTTTTAAAATCATAGCTTTTACTATAAGGTCACCAAGATATGGAAAAGAGGTGGTTTTATATTGGAAAAAATTTACTACTTTGAGGGATTGGCTGGTAAATGACATTATTTACAAAAACAAATTGCTCACCATATTTGTACATTATTAAGACATTATTGAGATGGATTTGCTAAATTTGAACTTAGGAAACACTAATTACTAGAATATTTCACCATGAAGAGAACAGCTCTTACCGCTTTCTTTATTTGCCTCTATTTTCTTTCGAGCGCTACCATCACCAATGACAGCATTAAGGTGACAGGTGATAGTATTCACTATTTGACCCTTAAGGATACCATCTTATTATCTATTGGTGATTACCAGGAAATGAAATCCTACCATTATATTGCGCCAAAACAGACGCTATATTCCTTATCCAGATTTTACGGACTATCCCTTGAGGAACTGCTCTATTATAATCCTGATTTAGACAGCAAAACACTTTCTCCTGGGCAGGTAATTAATATTCCGATACCAACCAAATCAATCATTCGGTATAAAATAAAAGATTTTGACGAAAAAAAGCATATCCCTATTTGCTATGTTATCAAAAAAGGGGACACTATGTATAATATTTCCAAAAGGATTTTTCAAATGCCTATCGATACCGTAATGGCCAGGAATCACCTGACTTCCTTTACGCTTTCCCTTGGTCAGGTACTCCAACTGGGGTGGATGAGTATTGATGGAATACCTGAAGCTCACCGTAAATTCAAGGGGCATCCAATCTGGAAAAAAAGTGAAGTATTGCGGCAGCAATATATCCAGGAGAGAGCAGTCAAAAGGGAACGAGAGGAGCGGGGAGTTGCTTTTTGGCAGAAACAGAGTAATAAAGATTCTGATTTATACGCCCTCCACAGATATGCTCCGATCAACTCCGTAGTTGCAGTGACCAATCTGATGAAAAAAAGAACGGTCTATGTCAAAGTTATTGGTCGTATACCTGAAAGTGTTTATGGTGATAATGTTGTAGTCATTGTTTCTTCTACCATCGCCAATATGCTGGGAGCCAAGGATACTAAATTTTATGTGGAGGTGAAGTATGGGAAATAATTAGGCATTAATAATGAATAATTGTATCGGGTTCTTGATTTCTCCCCTTGATTGCTCTTTTTAAAGATTTTTCCTTTCTTTTTCCTACATTTTACGGTAGAACAAAATACCTTTGTGCCCGTTACAAATGGAGTACCGTTTAAAACCATAATTAGCTACAAGAGCTAATAAATTAAACCTAAATTCTCATGATTTACGATAATATCCTAAAAACTATTGGCAATACGCCGATGGTACAAATAAATAAAGTATGCCCCGATGTACCGGCAAGAGTTCTTGTCAAATTGGAAACTACTAACCCCGGTCATTCTATCAAGGATCGGATGGCGCTGAAGATGCTGGAAGATGCGGAGGAAAGAGGTGACATCAAGCCCGGTGGTACGATCATCGAATGTACTTCAGGAAACACAGGGATGGGTCTCGCTATTGCTGCCTGCGTAAAGGGCTACAAATGTATTTTTACCACTAGTGATAAACAGTCTAAAGAAAAAATTGACCTGTTGCGCGCTTTGGGTGCTGAGGTGATTGTATGTCCTACCAATGTGACGCCGAATGATCCTCGTTCCTATTATTCTATTTCCGAAAAACTAAGTAAAGAAATACCTAATTCCTACTGGTGCAATCAGTATGACAATCTTTCCAATCGAACAGCGCATTACGAATCTACCGGACCTGAAATCTGGAAACAAACAGAAGGAAAGATTACCCACCTGATTGTAGGCGTGGGTACGGGAGGAACTATTTCAGGAACCGGGAAGTACCTGAAAGAACAAAACCCGGATATTAAAATCTGGGGCGTTGATACTTATGGTTCTGTGTTTAAAAAGTATCATGAAACGGGTGTTTTTGACGAAAAAGAAATCTATCCATATATTACCGAAGGGATTGGAGAAGACATTCTTCCAAAGAATGTAGACTTTGGTCTTATTGACTATTTTGAAAAAGTAACGGATAAAGATGGTGCAGTCATGACCCGGCGACTGGCTCGTGAAGAAGGCATGTTACTTGGGTATTCTGCCGGTTCTGCTTTTGCGGGCTTGAACCAAATGAAAGATAAATTGACCAAGGATGATCTCGTAGTCGTCATTGTCCATGATCACGGCAGCAGGTATATTGGAAAAATTTTCAATGATGACTGGATGCGTGATCGTGGTTTCCTCGATGATGAATTAAAAGTCAAAGATCTCATTGCAAAAAAAGAAAACAAGGAATTTCTCTCCGTATTGGCTGATTCTACAGTAAAAGAAGCTTTTACGATGATGAAAGATCATGATATTTCTCAAATGCCGGTGATGAAAGAGGGAGAAATAGTAGGTTCGATTACGGAGAGCTCCGTACTCACTTATTTGCTCGAAAATCCAATGTCCAATACAGAAAAAAAGGTGGCCACCATTATGGATCAAGCCTTCCCTATGGTCAATGAGGATTTGCCTTGCCGACAGTTGTCAAAATATATCAGTAAAAAAATCCAGGCAGTCATTGCCAGGGATCGTTCAGGGGGCTTACATGTGTTGACCCAATATGATATTATTCAGGCAGTTTAGTGCAGGGGTGAGAGGTGAGGAATGAGGGGTGAGTAGGTGAGGAGCGATTAACAAACTTCGAAACTGGAGCGTTGCTGATTTCGTCGCATTATGACTTTACGGACTCCTAGTTAGTTTTTTTTCTTGTAAAAACTTTGCTGTTTTAACAAATTTTGAGATATTTAGGTATTAAATTAAACCCGAAAAAATGACTCCTATCCCATTCACCAACATCGCGATTTCCTTATCCGGAGGAGGTGCAACCTGACCTTTGCATCATTTGCAATCCTGCCTTGATCGAAGAAAGAGGTTGCTTTGGTGTGCCGGATTTAATCATCGAAATCCTCTCTCCTTTTTCGGCTAAAAAAGATATCAATAATAAATATGATGT
>JBLHJZ010000242.1:0-7274 GCA_047619515.1 Saprospiraceae bacterium
ATAATTCAGTGGTGACTTCACTATAAATAGTGTTGTGTTTTGAATTGAATTCTTCAAAATTTGTACATTCTTCTTTTATTCATCTAATAAATTTTTACAACCCATAAGTGCAGTGTAAAGTAAATATCGTCCGCTTCTGGCTATGCCTTTTCGCCCTACTCTTCGTCTCGTCCTCACCTTCATAGCTAAGGCTATGAGGCTCCGGGCGTTCCTTGATTAGAGCAAAAATTCATTAGCCATAATTCAGCCACTATTTATTTTACGCTGCAATAAGTATCAGGCAAGTAAGTATAATTCCATCTTTCATACCTCTACATATTTGTTTGATTCAAGATAAAACTATCTATAGATTTACCCGAAGGAAATAGGTCAAATTCTAAGTTCTTCTTATCAGTTTTACAATCCATTTCTGAGCTTATATTTTCCTGATTTCATGATTGCAGCTAAAGTCTCGTGGAAACGCAGTAGCCGCGTTTAGCGGCTATCGTTCGTAGTTTCTGGTTCTATACTTCAACCCGCCAAGTCTTGTACATTTTAGGCAGCGTCGATTTCAATAAGATTAGACTTGAATATCAAGCAATAGCTCACGGTTTGAAGCATGTATTTAATTTACGCTGCACTTAGTAAAAATCATTTTTTGCTCCAACTACTTTTAATATTACAACCACTCGTACGTAATAAAGCTAAAATGGGACAACGATCATCGACTTTTTGTCCCAGGGTCTTTACTTGTTCATCAGTTACTTCTCCTGATACTACTGCATCCAGTCGCACATTCTTGTAGCTGCCATTTGAATGATCTGACATACCCATGAAACCCGAAAGATCAAGATCAATTTCAACCTTTATATCAATTTGTTCGATATTCAAAGAGAGTTCACCCGCAACAACTTGGGCCTGTTCATTCTGACAGCTAGCTAAGGACGCAATAAAATACTGCATCGGGTTGGGACCGGTATTTGATCCGTCATCTTCAATAGGTTCATCTACTTGAAGCGTCCATTCTGTATCTGTAATGGTT
Organism: Saprospiraceae bacterium; assembly: GCA_047619515.1. Lineage (GTDB taxonomy): Bacteria > Bacteroidota > Bacteroidia > Chitinophagales > Saprospiraceae > JAHDHW01. Next base: position 1,022 of record JBLHJZ010000242.1, read on the forward strand.
ACTTTAGTAGGCCACCCTTTCCCTTGTGCTTCAGCTTTGAAGGTTTCTAAATGTGCATTTTCCATTTTAATAATTTTTATATTGGTTCCGCCTACTCTAAATCAGTTTTCGGCTTACCCTGTTTTTTAATCACTGCCTACATGCATATACGATGGCCGTTGTTAGGAGGCTGGCCGTTGTATGCTTTGTTGACATTTCGTTATTTTGTTGGATTGTTTCGTTCTTTCTCAAATTCTGCGGTTCTTTTTATTTGCTCTTCAAGATTCCATTCAAAGTCAAATCTATTTTTTAGGAATACCGCGATTGGCTCAAGTTCGATTTCGGCTCTTCTTTTATTAATATTTACGGGGTCATATACCGGCCAAACATTAAAGGTCTTAGTTTCAGGATAATATTTCATTTGACCACCATAAATTTGAAGGTCACCTCTTTCCGTTGCAATTCTATCTTCTGCTCTTACCAAAAATCGAGGTGCTAATTTTTTTTCTTTTACAGCTTGTCTCATCATTGGAAGATATTTTATTCGTATTTCATTGTCCGAATGTTGTATGACATTACAAATTGTCCAATTACCTTGTTCTCCAATCATTTCTTTTGTTGGCCACCCGTAATTATCAAGGATATCTGTTACTTTTTTTTCATTCCCGACGTGGTTCTTCTCATAGATTTCTTGTTGTTCCTTAACTTCTTTTGATTCTGCTCCATAAATTTTCATCAATGAATCTCTTAAGGTTATTGGTTCCTGTTCTGTTTCCCAAATGGTATCTAAAACTTCAATAAAATTTTCGGTGACTTGAACATATGTTGGCGTTTCTTTCGATTTGTTCTTATTTGAACAAGCCATTGCTAACAATAAAGTGAATATTAAAATAATTCTCATCTTTAAAATTTGATAGATTTATGTAGATTCATAATGAATGCTAACATCCCGTTATACGCAACGCCTTTTGCGTTTACCAGCGTTTGCGTTTATTTCCGTGGACGAACGCCAAAAGTATCACTTTAACGTACCGAATCCTAAGGGTTTTCAAAACTTTTATTACCTACTTTTATTACCATAGCCCGCCATTTGTGTATATCCCCTTCTATTCATCAGGGCAGGCCATATTTTCATCAGGACATGTTCGCCCTCAACTCAACAGGTCAGTACAAAAGCACCCCATATAGCCAAATCCACAATCCCTGAAAAACCATCGTCCCGTCCATCAGGCCGGAATAAAAGTAATCATGTCGTTCTACTGAAGATAAGCGAATCAGAAACCCAGTCGAAATAAAAGAGATCATCAAGCCTACTAAAACATCAAAGGCATAAAAACCCAGATACCCATTGATAAAAATCAGCACTAAACCCAGCCCTAATAAACCCAGCGCAAGACTTCTTGTTTTATCTACTCCTATCACTGCCGGGATTGTGGAAACCTCGGTATGACCGTCAACCTTCAAATCACGAATATCAAAAGGAAGGGTAATCGCAAATACAAATAATGCCCGTTCTAAAAACATCAGTAAAAGCGACCAGCTCCACACACTACCGGAGGCGACAGCAGGTAAGACCACCGTCACCCAGGCCCATACAAAAGCGATCAAATATATTTTGATTTGATTAAAATCTCTGAGCCGTTTTCGCTTTCCAAAAAACGGAAGTACATAAGCCAGGGAGAATAAACCTGGTAATACCACTGCAATTTGAACTGGTGGAGAAAGATGAAAAAAATACCAAATAGTCCCGATTGTAGCAATGATCGCATAAATAATAATATGGGATCGAAACTTCGCAATTACACTATATCTTTCAAGATCCAAAAAGCCTTCCATCCTAAGAATTCCAACTATCCGGTGCAAGGAATACAACAACCAGGTAGAAAAAAATACAAGCCCCCCAAATTCATCCCACGCTACTTCTTCCCCAAGAATATACTTTGTCTGTAAGGTCAGTACAAGCGCACCCAAAGCAATCCAGAAATTGCCATATAAGATCAGGTCAATTATTTTTTTTAAAATCCACATATTAGATTTATAAAAAAGTAGTCAAGGAGTCAGACGACCAAAGAGTCAATAGCTTTTTAACCTCTTAACTACCTTTCTGCCCCTCACCTCTCACTCCTCACCCCTGCCATCAGTCTCCCGCAATAAAATATTCCATCTGCCATTGATCACCCTGCTGTTTAGTAAAACCAACTCTGTAATCAATCGGAAAACGGGTGTACTTGCCATATACATAACCTTGTTTTCCGTTCAAAGTTTTAATGTGCACCCAGTTATAAGTTTCCCCATTGATTTCTTCTTCTACCGGATTCCTTTGCATTATAGCTGTAAAATGATCCCAGCTGAGCGCACCGATAATCTTTGCATTTGCTCCGGGTCTATCTCTCAGTCTGACGTTATCTCCAATGATCACCCCTTCCTCAAAGGGATCTTCGAATGTTTCCACCATATGGACATAAGGCGCTACAAACCTTATTTGATTATCATAATTATTAAACTTACCGCCAAGCTCTAAACATAAGCTCAGTTCTTTCCATATCCCCGATTCATCGGGATTCGAATCTAAATTCCAGGATTTAATAAACGCTGCCCTTCCGGCTTCACCCCCATAACTAAAAAAGATACTATCTGAAATGATCGTCAATAAAAAAGTGATATCTTTTTCATTTACTGCATTATAAAACCGTTGCCGAAATTTTACAAACCCGGCATCTTTCGATGCTTCATCAAAAGGATACAATTTGTCTTTGGTTTCTTTGGGACTAACCGGCCATCCTGGTAATTCATAGTTTTTCACTACCTCTTTTTCTGTGGAGGTTATAATTGTTGAATCAATGGGTGTTGGAGTCTCCTCCGCATTTTCGACCCTAATGACCTGTTGAGATTTTGAATCCTGACAAGCAATGATAAAAAAGCAAAGCCCAAGGATTAAGAAAGTGATTTTAAAGGAAGTTTGCATGTTGACTTATTATTAGGTTTGATTATTATTTTTCAAATATAGGAATTCCCGGCTTAAGATATTGATTCGTCATTATAAAACAAAAAACCTCGTAAGCACCTATGTACCTAAGAGGTTTAATTAAGATATTTAGCGTGCAGTCATATTGGCGGAAACTTGATTCAAGCTATTAACTCTTGGTTTTTAGCAGTTGGCTTCCCTCAAGCGCGTTTTAGGACGCGATAAAGGGAAGCTAACTGCCGAGTGCTAAAAGCCAAAATCCGTAAACAGGTCACGCACTCAAATATTTATATAACCTGTATAAAAATTTATTGTCTGACCACACTGAGTTTCCTCACATACTGCGCCTCCTCCGTGTAGAGCTGAACCCAGTAAATTCCCTGACCAAAGGCAGAAACATCCAGGTCAATCTGTTCTTTTTGTACCGCTCCTAAATCTTTTTTGTAAACCAATCTTCCCAATGAATCATAGATTTTTAAATCTACCTGATGTAATTGCAAGAATGTCAAATCAAGGATTACCTGCTCATTCGCCGGATTCGGGTATAGATCAAATCGAAGCGATTCATCTAATTCATTGGTATTAACAAACATATTCACCGTCACCGTTAAAACACTGGTACAACCATCAGCATCTGTCACTGTCACTTCATAATCACCGGCCAATAATTCTGTAGCCGTTGGTGTATTCTGAACGGGTTCCGTGTTCCAATCATAGGTGTAAGGCTCCACACCCCCACTCGCCATCACGATCGCGGTACCATCTGCTTCATCGCCGGTTGCATCAGTAGAATCGGCCACCAGAATTATTTGCGGTGGCTGATTTAAAGCGAAAATAATCACTCCTCCACAGCCATTTGCATCATCATAAGCTATATTAAATGGGCCTGCTGACAGATCCGTATATAAACTATCGTAGGTATAAGGTTCTGTTCCACCAGTCAAGGTAACCGTAACACTTCCATCGCTGGCACCAAAACAAGATATTGGAGAAAGAATAGCAAAACTAATATCCAGCGGTAGTGGTTCAATAATAGTAAAAGTATCGGTTAGTAAACAACCATTAGCATCAGTAGTCGTCACGAAATAAGTTCCTCCCGCTAAATTTTCAAGTCCGCCGGTGGCATCAAAAGAATAAGGCATCGTTCCGCCAGCAGCCGCTACGACTACCATTCCGTCCATTGCGCCGGCGCAGGAAATATCCGTAGCCGTCACTGCTGTCGTTAATAATTCAGGTTCTATAATCGAAAAAGAATCTACCATCATACAGCCATTACTGTCCGTAGCGGACACCATATACGTGCCTGCTTGCAGGTCATCCGAACCATTGTTATATTCAAAAGTATAGCCCCCTGATCCCCCGACCGCTGTCGTAATCACACTTCCGTTGCCTTCTCCAAAACAGGAGATATCGGTCACTGCAATAGAAATCTCAATTAGTGTGGGTTCTGCAATCGTAAAAGAATCTGTTTGTACACAGTTATTGGCGTCCGTCACCGTAATCGAATAAGTCCCAGCCGATAAATCCGCTGACCCGTCGCTGTATTCAAAAGAATAAGGTGCGGTTCCCCCTAAAGGTATTGGTGTCACACTTCCATCCCCATCTCCGATACAGGAAGGACGCTGAATCATATACTCCAGGGTGATACTATCAGGTTGGCCTACTGTAAAAGACTCCGTTACCGAACAGCTAAAATCATCTGTAATCGTTACCGTATAGTTTCCTGCTGCTAATCCGGAAACGCCCCCGCTATATTCATAAGTATAGGGCGACATTCCGCCAATTGCATTTACGGTTACACTACCATCAACATCACTATAACAAGTGGCATCAATAACGTCAATCAGGGGTGTGATAACAGTCGGTTCTTCTAACACAAAAGTATCTATAACCGTACAGGTACCATCAAAGACCGATACGGTGTTCATACCGACACATAAGTTAGTGACCATACTCGTTTCTCCCCCGGATTCAATTCCGGACGACCAGTTATAAATATAAACCTGTCCCGGATTACCACTACTCACCGAAGCGGTAGCGGTACCGTTACAAACCCCAAAACAAGTCGGGTCTGCAATAGCTGTCAAATTCATCGTAATTAATTCCGGCTCTTCCAGTATACTGCAAAAAGTATAGGTCGCACAATTATTGGCATCCGTCACCGTAGCACAATAGATCCCACCATCAAGGTTACTGAGCGTACCGGTATCTGTCATCTCTCCTGTGGACCATGTATAAGAATAAGGCGCAGTACCGCCGGAGAAATTATAAGTTACCGTTCCATCATTTGCTCCAAAACAAGTCGGAGATACGGAAAGAGAATCCGAAACCACAAAGGCCAAAGGCTCAGAAATCATAACCGATACTACCGTTGAGCAAGTAAGTACATCCGTGATAGTCACCGAATGGGTTCCGGCATTAAGCAGGGTAGCCGTAGCGCCTGTTTCTCCGTTATCCCATAAATAAGTATAGGTAGAATTCGCATTAATAATATTTACAGCGGCTGCTCCATCGGCTGCACCAATACAGGAGATTGCCCCAGTGACGGCAGCAGAAATAATCGGTGTCAAGATAGTAGTACAGGCATCTGCGGTACATCCATTATTATCCGTAACAGTCACACAAATATCTCCTCCGGATAAGCTAAACGCCGTTGCACCAGTAGAACCATTGCCCCAGGAATAAGTATAGCCGGTGCCGGTGCCGCCAGAAGCAATAGCCATTGAACTTCCATTATTTCCATTGATACAACTTACATTTTGATTATTAAAATCAATCGAAACCAAAGTAAAGGCAGTAATCACCACGGTTGCGGTTGCCGTACATCCGTTTGAATCCGTAACGGTGACACTATGGTTCCCTTCGTCGAGCATAGCCGGCGTAGCTGATGTTTCTCCATTATCCCAAATAAAGGTATAATCAGGTGTCCCTCCTCCCGGGGTTGCGCTAGCCTGTCCATTACTCCCTCCAAAGCAAACAGGTGATCCCGGAGTAGTCGTAACCGTTAGAGAACCTGGCTCAATAATCATAACTGTTTCCACTCCTATACAGCCATTATCATCCGTAATCGTTATACTGTGCGTACCTGCATCGAGCAGGGTAGCCGTAGGGCCTGTCTCGTCATTATCCCAAAGGTAATTATAGGGCAATGTTCCGCCAGTTCCTGATATAGTTGCCTGACCGTCGCTTCCACCTGCACAAGATACGGCACTGGTTTGCTGGGCCATTCCGCTTACGGCAACAGGCTGTGTAAGGGTAATGGTGGTGATCGTTTCAAAACCTACACAATCAGCTACGCTCAAGGTATAA